>NCET01000235.1 GCA_002280815.1 Flavobacteriales bacterium 32-34-25
TACAGCGCTTATTGTAGCGGTTGTTTTAGGCTTGCTGAATATTTTTGTAAAACCTATTTTGGTGTTGTTTACTTTGCCAATTACCTTTTTTACACTTGGATTGTTTTTGCTGGTTATCAATGGTTTGATTATTATATTATGCGATAATATTGTTGGCGGTTTTGATGTAGATAATTTTTTCACTGCTCTGTTATTTAGCATTATACTATCTGTTTCACAGTCTCTTGCAAATTTGTTTATAGGAGATAAATAACACGAGAACCTATAAAAAAATCATAAATACAAACGGATTTTGCTTTTGACCAAGTAAAATCATTAATTTTGTTTCATAAAGATTTCGAAATGAATAAAATCTACATCATAGTATTTGCGTTACTGGGCTTCTTCCTGATGCCTAGTGCAACCTATGCGTGTGGATCTGGTTAAGGAAAGCATTCTTGTAAAATGGAAATGTCTTCCAAAACAAAAACGAAAGATTGCTGCAGTAAAAAAACAAAGTCTAAAGAATCAAAAGACAAAGGTTGTTCAGGAAAATGCGGACAATCAATGTGTGGTGTTTCTTCAGTAAATATTGGAATTGCTGCTACACTTTATTACGAAATTCCGAATGCTATTTTTAGCTTTTCAGAAAAAAAACAAAATTTCTCTCATTCCGTATCCGTTCCTTCTGATGGATATGTTAGCCTTTGGTTGATACCAAAAATAGGCTAAATTCCTTTGTTGATAGCCATTGGTCTATCCATTTCAAAGCAAATTTGCTTTACAAATTCATTCATTTTTTCGGTTAATTAAAAAAGAGCAATAGTTTTTAAAACTATGTTGCTGGTATTGATTAACACATTCATTTAAAAAATATAAAATCATGAAATCATTAAAAAAAATAATGGTAGCAGTTGTAGTATTGCTATCAATAAGCGTTAACGCACAAATTAAAAACAAAAAAACAGAAACTGTAAAAATATCAGGTAACTGTGAAATGTGTAAAAAGAAAATCGAAACAGCCGGAAATCTTAAAAAAGTAGCTGTTGTAGAATGGGATGTCAATTCTAAAATGGCAAAACTGACTTATGATTCGACTAAAACAAATTCAGATGAAATTTTGAGCCGAATTGCTAAAGCAGGTTATGATAATGATAAGTTTTCAGCAACTGACGAGCAATACAAAAAGCTGCATACTTGTTGTCAATATGATAGAAAAGTAACTGGAACTCCTGAAAAAGAAGAGCACAAGCACTAATTTCGCCATTTTATTACTACGGTCTTTTGGTCATTTTTGTGTTCCAAAAGACTGTGGTAAAATGATAAATTTCAAAATTTAAAAAGATGAAAACAGATATAATAATAAAAAGATTCATTGCTTTAGTAATGTTATTAGGCATCACAAGTTCGTATGCTCAAATTTCGAAAGCTGAAATTATTGCTACAGGTTTGACATGTTCGATGTGTTCAAATGCTATCAATAAACAATTGAAAGCAATGCCCGAAGTAGAAAAAGTAATGATTGATTTGAACAACAATACTTTTGTGGTGAACCTAAAAGCGAATAGTAAAATTACGCCAGAAGCCTTGCGACTGAATATTGAAAAAACAGGTTTTTTTGTGGGGTCTATGATTTTAACTATGGATGCGAATACTGTAGAGCCAAAAGACAATAGTAGTTTTAAAAATGCAAGCGGTACTTATGTTTTTGTAGGTTCAGATGAAAAATCGGGCAATGAAAAACTGAGACTAAAAGTGCTAAACA
Source organism: Flavobacteriales bacterium 32-34-25 (assembly GCA_002280815.1). GTDB lineage: Bacteria > Bacteroidota > Bacteroidia > Flavobacteriales > Flavobacteriaceae > Flavobacterium. The sequence continues at coordinate 1,745 of NCET01000235.1, forward strand.
GTGGTTTTGTGACCAAAAAAGAGTACAAAAAATCGGCTAAAATGCTTTCGAAATATATTGTTTTTGGTACTCAGGAAGGAACCTATTATGTAAAAACAATCTAGATGAGATATTTTCTAATACTTTCATTCAGCTTGTTGTCATTTCAAATCAATGCGCAAGAGTTGTTTGTAATGACGGAACCTGCTAGTAATATGCCCACCTCTTCAATAGGAGTGAGAGACATGAGTTTATTTGCCTTCAAAAAAACCGATGGTTACAATTACCACAATATGCCCGAATTAATGTGGGGCGTTAACAAAGACTGGATGATTCATGCTTCGGCATTTTTGAGTAATAAACAAGGTGACTTAATGCTAGAAGGAGGAAGTTTGTATGCTAAATACCGTTTTTTCTCGGTTGATGATTTTCATAGTCATTTTAGATTAGCGGCTTATGGAAGAATAAGTACAAGTAATGCCGAGATTCATCAGGAAGACATTGAAACGATGGGAATGAATTCGGGTTACGAAATTGGAGCTGTTGCCACTCAATTGATAAACAAAACCGCTTTAAGTGCAACGGTTAGTTATGAAAGAGCATTGAATAATCAGGGAAATATTTTTCCAGACGAATGGAGCAACAGTGCAATGAACTATACTTTTTCGATTGGACAATTAATGTATCCTAAAAAATATACTAGTTTTAAACAAACGAATATCAATGCAATGTTAGAATTTTTAGGACAACGATTGAACCAAAATGGGAAATCTTATTTAGATGTCGTACCTTCGATTCAGTTTATTATTAATAGCCAGGCTCGAATAGATTTAGGATACAGACGTCAGATATATAGCGACATGGAACGCATAAGCGCTAATAGTATTTTACTGAAATTAGAGTACACTTTTTTTAATGTAACCAATTAGATTTAACTATTTTAAAATTTTAAAAATGAGAAAAATAATCCTTTCGTCGATCTTATTAGCAGTTGTTTTGCTAAGTTGTAACCAAAAAAATAAAGAGGAACAAAAAACAAATCCAGAAGTAGAAACAGTAACAAAAGCAGAAGAAACTGAAGTTGCTGAAGAAATTGTTCCAGTTAGTGATGCTGTAAAAGCATCGGTTTCTACCGAAGCTATTATTAATGGGTATTTGAAAATAAAAAATGCTTTGGCAAACGATAAATCAAAAGAAGCTACAACGGAGGCAAATGATTTTGCTAAAGCAGTTTCGGCTACTAATTCTAGTAAAATAGATTCAAAACTAGTGGATAAATATACAACGATTACCGAAAGTGCTAAAAAACAAGCCGATTTGATTGTCTCCAACGATGGTAAAATTGCAGAACAAAGAACGCACTTTGCAATTTTAAGCAAAGATATCACGAGTTTGCTTGCTACTTTTGGAACTAGCAAGAAATTATATCAGGATTATTGCCCAATGTACAATGAAGGGAAAAACGGCTATTGGATAAGCGAAATAAAAGAAATCAGAAACCCGTATTATGGTTCTGAAATGCTAAGTTGTGGCGGTATGATTAAAGAAATCAAATAATTTTTTTCGATTTATTTATTCCCGAAAAATGATTTCATCAAAATCCTAGCTTCATTTTAAGTTAGGATTTTTTTGTTAAAAAGCTTCAAAACAATTATTTAAATGAAAGTCTATATCAAAAATATGGTTTGCAGTCGTTGCGAAATGGCAGTGAGAACAGTATTCGAAAAAATGGAAATTCCAATCCTTTCGATGCAATTAGGAGAAGTTGAGATTTCTGAAAATTTGGACGAAAACCAAAAACAATTGCTCTCTGAAAACCTAAAAGCACTGGGTTTTGAATTATTGGATGATAAAATAAGTAAGACCATTGAGCGAATAAAAAACTTAATTATTGATGTGGTTCATTATCAAAATGAAAAACTCAAAATCAATTTGTCCAGTTATATCGTTGAAGATTTAAAACAAGACTATAGTGCTTTGAGTAATTTGTTTTCAGAAACGGAAGGAATTACAATCGAGCATTATTTTATTGCTCAAAAAATAGAAAAAGTAAAAGAATTATTGATTTACAACGAACTTAGTTTGAGTGAGATTGCTTTTCAGTTGAATTACAGTAGCGTGGCACATTTGAGCAATCAATTTAAAAAGACTACAGGAATAACACCTACACAATTCAAACAGCTAAAAGACAAAAAAAGAAAGCAAATAGACGAGTTATAAATGATGCAAATCGTTTCCATAATTGTGTAATCTAATGGGCTATTTTATTTCGAAATTTGAACTATAAATAATTATCATTTAGATTTATCAATTTCAAGTTTGCTTGTCCTTAGCTTTCGCAGTCGAGTGTCAAATGTTTGAAGAATGCGTAAAAAGAAAAGCTGTTTGAGCGTTAGCGAGTTCTTTTCTTTTAGCATTCGAAAACTAATTTGACCGACGAAAAAGTGTAAGACTTGATTTTTTTGTTTCTTTTTTGATCAAGCAAAAAAGAAAACTAGAGTAAGCAATCTAAATGGTGTAAAAATTTTAAAAATGAAATATACCTACATTATAAATGGAATGCATTGTAATTCTTGTAGAATAAAAGTTGAAGATGCACTTAATAGCATTGAAGGAGTAGAAGCTGAGGTAACCTTAAATCCACCAACAGCTGTAATTTCGATGCAAAAACCAATTCAAACTACGCAATTTCAGGAAGTAATTGCGGCGGCTGGAAATTATACGATAAAGGTTTTTAATCCCAATGATTTAAAATTAAAAGTAACTGAAACAGTTGCTCCAACACCGCCGCCAAATGCAGTTGGGAAATACTATTGTCCGATGTTTTGCGAAGGTGATAAAGTCTATGATGAGCCAGGAAGTTGTCCTGTTTGCGGAATGGATTTGGTTACAATCGAAGCTACTGGAGAAGAAGAAAACAAAAGCTATCTGGATTTAGTACACAAAATGAAAATAGCATTGNNNTGTCCTGTTTGCGGAATGGATTTGGTTACAATCGAAGCTACTGGAGAAGAAGAAAACAAAAGCTATCTGGATTTAGTACACAAAATGAAAATAGCATTGCTGTTTACCATTCCTATTTTTATTATTTCGATGTCAGATATGATTCCTAATAATCCATTACTTCAGGTTTTGGATTATTCCAGTTGGAATTGGGTACAATTTATTTTGTCACTTCCTGTGGTTTTTTACGCTTGTTGGATCTTTTTTCAACGTGCCTGGAAATCCATAATTACCTGGAATCTGAATATGTTTACGCTTATTGGAATTGGTTCTGGAGTAGCTTTCGTATTCAGTTTAGTGGGATTATTTTTTCCAGAAATCTTTCCGCATGAATTTAAAAATCATTCGGGGCATGTAGGCTTGTATTTTGAAGCGACTACCGTTATTTTGACCTTGGTTTTGTTGGGACAGTTATTAGAAGCCAGAGCGCACAATCAAACCAGCGGTGCGATTAAAGAATTATTAAAATTAGCACCTACAGAAGCTGTTTTGGTAGAAAACGGAATGGATACCGTTATTTCAATTCAGGATATAAAAAAAGGCGATTTGTTGCGTGTAAAACCAGGCGATAAAGTTCCGGTAGACGGAAAAATTACCGAAGGAGAAAGTACCATTGATGAGTCGATGATTTCTGGAGAACCGATTCCAGTGGATAAAAAAATAAATGATTCGGTAGTTGCAGGAACTATAAACGGTACTAAATCGTTTGTGATGGTAGCTGAAAAAGTAGGTTCGGAAACTTTGCTTTCGCAAATCATCCAAATGGTGAATGATGCCAGTCGTTCCAAAGCGCCTATTCAAAAACTAGCCGATAGTATTTCGAAATATTTTGTGCCAATTGTAGTTGGGGTAGCTGCAATTACATTCTTTATTTGGGCAAAATTTGGTCCCGAAGAAAACGCTTTAATCTATGGTTTTATCAATGCCGTGGCAGTTTTGATAATTGCCTGTCCTTGTGCTTTGGGATTAGCAACGCCCATGTCGGTTATGGTGGGTGTG
>NCET01000577.1 GCA_002280815.1 Flavobacteriales bacterium 32-34-25
GTATTTCTCTACTTTGAAGGCTTTATTTTCTTCTTTTAATCGAATAGCAATCTCCACATCAACCGAACGTTCTGGCGCTTGATCGGCATCATAATATTCATTTTTCACGTATTTTCCAGCAAACTCTTCGCCTACATGAACCGTAAATTTTCCTTGTAAATCCACTAATGGAACAGGAGTTCCATTTTCGTCTAAAACTAACATTGGCGGCACTTCAGGAGTAGCTTCTTTCGCTACTTTAGCATCATCAGCACCAAAAGTTGGAGCCGTATGTACAATTCCTGTTCCGTCCTCAGTAGTCACAAAATCTCCCGAAATTACTCTAAAAGCATTTTCCGGATTTTGATATGGCAATGCCCAAGGCAATAATTGCTCGTAACGAATACCTACTAAATCAGCTCCTTTTGCTTCAGCTACAATTTGGTATGGAATTTTTTTGTCTCCTGCTTTATAATTTTCAAAATCAGCAGCCTCTTCGCTTAAGAAAAATCCTTTTCCGAATTGTTTTCCCACTAAGTTTTTAGCCAAAACAACATTGATTGGCTCAAAAGTATATTGGTTGAAAGTTTTTACTAAAACATAATCTATTTTTGGACCAACTGTCAAAGCAGTGTTGGATGGTAAAGTCCAGGGAGTTGTCGTCCAAGCTAAAATATGGATATCACCAAAACCTTGTAAAAAACTTGGCAAACTTTCCGCAATCGCTTTAAACTGTGCTACAATCGTAGTATCAGTAACATCGCGGTAAGAACCCGGTTGATTCACCTCATGCGATGACAATCCCGTTCCTGCTTTTGGAGAATAAGGCTGAATCGTGTATCCTTTGTACATCAAATCCTTGTTGTAGATTTGTTTCAAAAGCCACCAAACGCTCTCCATATATTTGGATTTGTAAGTCACATACGGATCTTCCATATCTACCCAATAACCCATTTTTTCGGTCAAATCATTCCATACATCCGTATAACGCATTACTGTTTTTTTACAGGCTTCGTTATATTCTTCTACCGAAATGGTTTTCCCGATA
>NCET01000578.1 GCA_002280815.1 Flavobacteriales bacterium 32-34-25
GATTGCCCATTTTGGAGCATCCGTTAAATTGTTTGGCGCCAATGCAAAATGTTGCACACCACTTTGAAACAAAACGGCTGTAGCCAAAGCATAAACATCTGAAGTTAGTCGTTTAGAACCTTTGTTTGGCGTATTTTTATCATTGTAAAACTTGTTCAAAGCGCTTCCGCCAAAATCCATGCTTCCTACCGTATTTCGGATAAAAGTATGTAGCGTAGCACTAAAAGCCTCTAGATTGTTGCTTTCCTGAGTAAAGAAAAGATTTTCACTTGCCAGAACGGCTTCACTGGAAGCATAGTTAGGATACATTCTTTCCCATCCACGTGGCAGAGTCGTTCCGTGAAAAATGACCATAATTCCATAATCATTGGCATCGAATAAAATGTCTTCGTATAACTTCATGGTTTCTTGTTTGTCACCTCCAAAAAAGTCCACTTTGATTCCTTTGATTCCAATACTTTTCATCCAAGCCATTTCTTTGCGTCGGACAATACTATTATCCATTTTCCCTCTTGGCGTTTGAGGCGCATCATTCCAATAGCCATTAGAATTGTACCATAAATACAAACCAACACCTTTACTGGCACCATATTTTGCTAAAGCCTCTACCTTATCACGCCCTACCTGAGTATCCCAAAGCGCATCAACTAAAAGCGTTTGATAGCCTAAATCAGCACTAAAATCGATATATCGCATTTGTTCCTCATAATTCATGCTTTTCTCCATACCAATAATCCAGCTCCAGGTTCCCTTAGTGTATTGGTATTTTTGAGAAGCTTCGTAACGAGGTTTTACCAAATCAAAAGGAACTGTTGTAGTTACAATTGGTTCTAAAGTTTCGCCAACAGTAATTGTTCGCCAAGGCGTTTCGCCAGGAAGTCGAATTCCGGGAGTTGATGAACCAACGCCATTGTTTTCGCCTTGCATAGGAAAACCAATAGTGTACAAACCTTTCTCGTGACCAATTAATCTACTGGCACAATAGTAGCTGTCCACACCTGTTTCGGAAATTAAAACCCAG
>NCET01000236.1 GCA_002280815.1 Flavobacteriales bacterium 32-34-25
TTCTTATCAATCGGTGCCGCAAATTGTAGCCGAGGAACTCGAAGTGGATATGAAAGATATCAATGTTGTTTTTGCTATTGGTAACGAAAAAAAATATGGCGGACAAATTACCGGAGGAAGTTCAACCATTCGTTCTGCGTATAAAAAACTACTAAAATTAAGTACTGGTGCTCGTGAAATGCTTATTTCCGCAGCAGCTACAAAATGGAATGTCGCTGTTTCGGATTGTTATGCAGAATCAGGACATGTTATTCACAAATCTTCTGGAAAAAAATTACATTATGGCGAACTTGCGGAAGCAGCTTCAAAATTAGAAGCTCCAAAAGAACCCAAACTGAAGAAAATTTCAGAATACAAACTCATTAGAAAACCGTTAAAAAGAATTGATACACCTCTTAAAACCAATGGAGAATTAATTTTCGGACTGGATAAAAGAATCCCCGGAATGTTATTTGCTTCAGTGGAGCGTGATCCTCGTTTTTTTGGTAAAGTCAAAAGTTTTGATGCAACGGCAGCCTTAAAAGTTCCAGGTGTCAAACGTGTTTTTAAAGTTAATATGGGTTATTATGCTTATATGCGAGAAGGTGTAGCCGTTGTTGCCGATTCAACTTGGGCTGCTCTTCAAGGTCGAAAAGCATTAAAAATAGAGTGGGACACTACTGGTTTTAAACATTGGAGTACCCCTGAAATTTTAGAAACCCAGCACCATCTTGTCCAAACGGAAGAAGGTATGATGGTTAAAACACAAGGGAATCCTACTGAAATAGTATCCAAAGCAACTAAAAAAATAGATGTTGTCTATCAAACTCCGTATCAGTCGCATGTGGCTATGGAACCGATAAATTGTATTGCACATCACAAAGGAGATTCAATTGAAATTTGGGGACCTATCCAAGCGCCGGGCTGGGTTCAGGATTATGTAGGTAAGCAATTTGGTATAGCCAAAGAAAAAGTGATTGTAAATATGACTTTTCTAGGCGGCGGTTTCGGACGAAAAGCAATGAACGATTATCCGCATGAGGCAGTTGCTATTTCCAAAGAGATAGGCGGTCCAGTTCAGGTGATTTGGACACGGGAAGATGATGCTACTTTAGGCCCATTTCGTCCCGGAATTTCCTATCGTTGTGAAGGGACTATTGCTAATGGGAAAATTGATGCCTTTAAATTAAGGATGGCTGGTCAAAATAATAGTCATTGGAGTGGAGGATCAAAAACGCAACCCAATCGTAGTGCTAATGAAGGTTTTCTAAAACCGTATTATGAAAGCATCAAAAATTTAAGTATTTCGGATGTCCTTTTTGAAACCACAATTCCTACCAGTTTTTGGAGATCGGTTTATGCTTCTACTAACGGATTTGCTTACGAAAGTTTTGTTGACGAAATGGCGTATGAAGCAGGAAAAGATCCTCTAGAATTTCGTCGCGAACATTTGCAGGAAGAGCGTTGCCAAAAGTTGATTGATAAAATGGAAGAAGTATCAGGCTGGAAAAAACGTTCAAAAAATGAAGGTTATGGGGTAGCTATTACCGAATGTTTCAACTCAACAGTGGGACAGGTTGTCAAAGTTTCCAGAAATCCTGATGGCGGTGTTAAAATTGATAAAGTCTGGGCTGTTATGGATTGTGGCTGGTATGTAAATCCGGATATTATTCACGCTCAAGTTGAGGGTTCCATTGTTATGGGATTGGGGGCTGCAACCATACATCAGATTACATTTAAAGACAATGTAGTAGAACAGCATAATTTTTATGATTATCCAATGCCACGTATTAATGAAATTCCTTCCATAGAAGTTTATATCATAGAAAATGAAGAAGATGCGGGCGGAGTAGGCGAACCAGCTCTTCCTCCTTTTGCACCTGCCTTGACCAATGCCATATTTGATTTGACAGGCAAACGAATCAGAACTTTGCCTTTTAGTTTGGGTGCTGTTTAATTAAATGATTTTGAAAAGGAAACAAACAATTTAATTTATAATATTGAAGTTAGGTGTAAGTTTAAAAAAATAAGAGCTTAACAAAAAATACTTTATTACAAGTAGAAAATAAAAACATTAAAAAGTGGAAACTAAAGACTATTTTATAATTGGTTTGGGAATTTTAGGATGGATTTGGGGAATAATTCAATTTCGTTTAAACAGGAGATATCAAAAAGCTGACAAAGCAATTGATAAAAGGTTTGAAGTATATTCAAATTTTATGAATCAAATGGACGAAATGAGTTTGAATATGAGAAAAGATCCAAACGCAACTTATGGAATATCAACTGAATTTATGTCTGAAGTAGTTACAGGAGACGAAGACAGAATAAATAATGCTTTAATAAAATTCAATGAAAAATTGTTAGAAACAACAAGAAATTCTCTTCAACCAATGATGATTGTAAATTCGGAATTGAACAAATTGAAATTAGTTGCGAGCGAAAAACTTTTACCAAAAATTACAGAATACAAAACTTTAGTAAACGATTACACAAGTGAGTTTCAAACTGTTTTGAATAAGCTTTCAAATTCCAACGATTTACAATATACAGCTCAACAGTTACAAAGTATTGTACACGAAGAACGAGGAAAAAGAATGGGTGAACTTTGGCAGGAAATTGAAAGCTTAATGAGAGACGAAATAGATTACTATAAAAAATAAAAGTATACGCACAACAGCTTGGCGATATTGGGCATTAGTCTTAATGGAAAGTTAGTTCCGTATTTGAAATGATTTAGTAAACCCACTTGTTCCCAAAACCATAAAATTATTTTAAAAAATAATTAGAATATGATGCACGAATTATTAAAATTGAAAGAATCGTACATTTTAGCCCAAGCTATGGGATTAAAAAGCATTATGGCAACCGTTGTTGCTATTGAAGGTTCATCCTACAGAAGACCGGGTGTTCGTATGCTGTTATTCGAAAATAATACAATGGAGGGAGCGGTTAGCGGAGGCTGTGTTGAAAATGAAATCCTTAAACAATCTCAATCCGTATTTTTAGATAATAAGGCGAAAATCATGGTTTATGACGGCAGATACCGTCTGGGCTGTGAGGGTATTTTATACATTCTTTTGGAACCTTTTTCTCCTGATGCCGCAGTTTGGGATGCTCTGGAAACTGTTGTACAGCAAAGGAATCCATTAGAAATACAATCCTTTTACACAAAAACAGAAGGAGTTCAGCTAGGTTTAGGTTCTGAATTTCATTTTGAAGATAAGAATTTTGTTTTTTCCAATACGCAATTAGAGAAATCACTATCTACTTTTACACAAATATTAAAACCCCGTTTTCATTTAATTATAGTTGGATCAGAACATGATGCAGTACAATTGTGTCATTTTGCTTCCTTAACAGGTTGGGAAATCACTATTGTAGCGTCTGCAAAAGATCAAAAGAAAATAGCTAATTTTCCGGGAGCAACTCGTCTTGTCCATTTATTACCAGAAGAAATAGCTTCTCTTTCTATAGATAATGAAACTGCAGTTGTTTTAATGACACATAGTTACACTACCGATTTGAAGTTTCTTATTGAATTAAAAAATACACAGCCTGCTTATCTCGGACTTCTTGGTCCTGTTAAGAGAAGAAATCAATTGTTAAACGAATTTTTTGAATACACCCAATCCTTTAATGAAGGATTATTGGACGTTGCTTTTGGTCCTTCTGGTATTAGTATTGGAGCAGAAACTCCTCAGGAAATAGCCATCAGTATTATTGCTGAAATACTTTCAGTCATTCGAAAAGAAGAACCTATGTCGTTAAAATACAAGAATAGTGCTATTCATTCCCATAAAGTAAAATTGATGAGTGATGAATAAAATTGGGATTGTAGTATTAGCGGCTGGCAATTCCAAAAGAATGGGACAGTCAAAACAATTATTGCCATGGGGTAATTCGACTTTATTGGGCAATGTTGTAAAAAATGTTTTGGCAGTTGATGCGCATAAAATATTTGTTGTTTTGGGAGCCTATAGCAATGAAATCATCGAAAAAATAAATTTATCAGAAACTATTGTTTTGATTAATGAAAACTGGCAGCAAGGACTTGGCAGTTCTATAGCTTTAGCAACCGTAGAAATAAATAAAAAACATCCAAATCTAAATGCATTGCTATTTGTGTTGGCCGATCAGCCTTTTATTAGTTCCCTCTATTTAAATGCAATGATTGAACTTCATAATAAAGATAAAGAATCAATTATTATAACTAGAAAAGAGGATTATAGTGGTGTTCCAGTTCTATTCCCCAGAAAATTTTTTCCTGAACTTATGTCGTTATCCAATGACGAAGGAGCGAAACAAGTTATCAATAAAAATAAGAATTGTGTTAAAGAAGTTGTTTGCGAAGACAACACAGCCGATATCGATACTTTTGAAGCGTATGAAGCTTTGCATGAAATTTTTAAAAGCGGTAATTAGTTGTTTTTTCGAAAAACATAAAAAAACTCATATTTTAAATTCGATTTAAAGTTGGTTTTGATAGTTTATATTCATAAAAAAAATGAGGCCCTAAAGCCTCATTTTCACCAAAACAAATTCAAAAAAAAATCTAAAATTTCCATCTTACAAAAGCTTCCATAGCAGCATAATGCGCTAATCCAAGCTGATTGTATAATTGAGCAGTTTCAGAATTTCTATCTTCGGCTCTTTGCCAGAATTCTCTAGATTCCCCATTCTTGCCAAGCGCCTCTGTACAACCAAACCCAACAGTCATTCATGAAATCTTTCGATTTAAGATTTTTCACTGCTTCAAAAATTGCGTCCAAGCAAACTTTGTGCGTTCCGTGTGGATCGGCTAAATCTCCTGCAGCATAGATTTGGTGCGGTTTCACTTTTTCGATAAGATCCATTGTAATTTGGATGTCGGCTGCTCCTAAAGGTTTTTTCTCGATAGTTCCTGTTTCATAGAAAGGCAATTCCATAAAATGAATTTGGCTATCAGGCAATCCAACAAAATGACTAGTCGCACGCGCTTCCCCTTTTCGAATTAATCCTTTGATGTAGCGAACTTCTGGAATATCAATTTCGCTCGCATTTTTGTTCTTTAAAAAACTTAAAGCTTTTTTATAAATGTCTTCGGCTTCAGTATTTTTTATTCCAAATTTCTCATTGTAATCCACTACAAAACTGGCAAAACGCAAGGCTTCATCATCGGCTACAGCAATGTTTCCTGAAGTTTGGTAAGCCACATGCACCTCGTGTCCTTGCTCTTGCAAACGCATAAAAGTTCCTCCCATACTAATGATATCATCATCTGGATGCGGACTAAAAAGCAAGACTCTTTTTCTTGCTGGTTCGGCTCTTTCTGGTCTGTTGCTGTCATCTGCATTTGGTTTTCCACCTGGCCATCCTGTGATAGTATTTTGTAATTTATTGAAAATTTTGATATTGATTTCGTAAGCAGGACCAGAATCGGCTAATAAATCGCTCATTCCGTTTTCGATATAATCAGCATCGGTAAGCATTAGAATTGGTTTTTTCAAATCAAGTGCCAATCCTAAAACTGCTTTTCTAATTAAGTTATCCGTCCATTCAATTTTTTCGACTAACCAAGGTCGGTTAATTCGAGTCAGTTTTGAAGAGGCTTCTTTATCCAAAACAAAAACAGCATTATTGTGCTCTTGCAAAAAAGAAGCAGGAATTAAATTAGTCACTTCGCCTTCAACCGATTTTTGAATAATGTTTGATTTTCCTTCACCCCAAGCCATTAAAATGACTTGCTTGGCTTCCATTATTTTTTTCACACCTAAGGTAATAGCCGTTCTTGGCGTATTGCTCAATCCTGAGAAATCGCCACTTGCGGCAACTCTGGTAATATGATCTAAAGCGACTAATCTTGTTTTTGAATTCTGTAAAGATCCTGATTCGTTGAATCCAATGTGACCGTTTCCACCAATTCCAAGAATTTGCAAATCAATTCCGCCTAAGGCTTCAATCTTCGCTTCGTAATCGGCACAATAATTAGCAATTTCTTCTTTCGATAAAGTTCCGTCAGGGATATGGTAATTTTCAGGTGAAATGTCAACTTGATCCAATAAC
>NCET01000579.1 GCA_002280815.1 Flavobacteriales bacterium 32-34-25
GATGCGAAGAATTCCTTTTTCGGAAGAATTCAAAGCGATTAACAATCTGATAAAAAGTGTCATCAAAGTGTTTTTTATTCCGCTATAATTAAACGGAAACTTATACGTTTGGTAAACGGAATCGGCAAACTTTTGGGTTGCTACATTCAGCTCGATGTGTTTTCTAATGCGGCAATAAAATGGGGTTAATGGGTGAATCTTTTGGGTTTTAATTTTTACCTCGTCATATCCTAATTCTTCTTGTAATGGAAATACCGTATTGTTCCAATAAATGATTTGGTTGCCTCTTTGTTCGCCGATTTCCTTAAATTGGGTAAAGGCAAAATTGCGTAATCCTACACCGTCAGGAAAAAAAATAAGGATTTTTTTGTTCATCGATTTGATTTCTTATGCGAGTACAAACCTACTGCTTTTTTTTATTTTTCCACAAGTTAATAGTATTGTGAATACTCAGAGCAAATACATGAGTTTTATTTTTGCTAGGAATTACACTAATTTTACTCCTAACTAGCACAACTTAGAAAAATCACGTTCCAATAGTGACTTCGACCCTTCGACAAACTCAGGGCAGGCTAAGCTCAGTCTGACAATGGTGGAATTTCATTATTATAAAATTTCGCCCCTTCAACAGACTCAGTCTAAAAATCATGCAATCTAAGAATAAAAAACGATTGATTCCTCATGGACTTCGACAAGCTCAGTCTGACAAAATGATAAAACTCATTAAATTGCACTTCGATCCTTCGAAAAACTAAGGGCAGGCTAAGCTCAGGGTGACAATGGTAGAATTATTCTCTCTTAAGACCTCGACTGTCAGTCTGAGCCTGTCGAAGACCTTAGTTCCAATGATTCTTCTATAAACTTAATTTGATTTTGTCTTATCGATTTAGCCCTTCTTATTCTTCAACTTCTCTCTTTGCACTTGTTCGATGGGTAAAATATCAGTCGATTTGAATGTTAAAGCTGAATAAACGGCGTTCAAATCACGGCTCAATTTACGCAAGCCCATGGGTTCTAAGCGTATTTGGCTTTCAATAAATTGATATCTAACAAGCAAACGTCTTCAAAAGGAACCGGATAACCTGAAGTACAGTTATACAACACCAAATCCTGATTGCGCCCTTTTTCAATAAAGAAATTAACCAATTCTTCGGTTTCGTCTTTGGTGGTCATTCCCGTCGAAATATGAATTTCGCCTTGATAATTTTCGCATAGCCAAGACAGCATCACATAATTATTATTGCAAGCCGAAGGAATTTTGATAAACTCAGGATTTAGCGATGTAATTTCTTTTGCAGAAGTGGTATCCCAAACTGAGGTAGAATAAGTAATTCCTATTGATTCGCAATAGGCTTTCAATTCGGCGTGTTGGTTCACGTTGAATTCTAAATATTCGCGATGTTCGCCATAGGTGGCTCCATAGGCATTCGAACTATTCGGATGGGGCGCATTGTATTGTGCTTCGGTTAATAGCTCTTTGTTGTTTCTTTTTTGGAATTTAACGGCATCAGCATTGCAAAAGATTTTAGCAATTTTGATGAGTTCTTTGGCGATTTCCATTTCTCCTTTGTGATTGCAACCAATTTCGGCAATGACATAGGGTTTTTTATAGTGGTTCATTTTGTTTCTTTTGGTAAAACAAATAAAATTAAATTTCTTTAATTATTACTACAAAACAACATTTATTCTCAATTTA
>NCET01000580.1 GCA_002280815.1 Flavobacteriales bacterium 32-34-25
ATTAAACATTACATTTGCTTCATTATAAATTATTATTACTATTACAATGCGTACAGGTACAGTTAAATTTTTCAATGAGTCTAAAGGTTACGGATTCATTACAGACGAAGAAACAGGAAAAGACATTTTTGTTCACGCTTCAGGAATCAACGCGGAAGAATTACGCGAAGGTGACAGAGTTAGCTACGAAGAAGAAGAAGGAAGAAAAGGAAAAGTTGCTGCTAAAGTTGCAGTAATCTAAACAAAATATTTTTTTTGTTACGAATGCTTAAAGCGTTCCGATTTATTTCGGAACGCTTTTTTTTATAATTAAAAGTTAAATTTTTAGATTTTTTTAAGAAACTCCCAAAAAGCTTATTTATAATCATTAAAAACTACTAAAATACCCCTTAAAACCAACTACTAATTTTGACAGTCTGCTTGTGATTTATAACATTGAAGTATATCTTTGTGACTTATTTTAGCACAAAATACATTATATATGCAATCTGATCAATTCAATTATTTCCCAATTCTTATGCAGGCAATGCTTGCTGTCGGGTTTGTAGTAGCTACCATCATTATTTCTGGAAAATTAGGACCTAAAAGAAATTCCGTTATAAAAGATAAAAATTTTGAGTGCGGAATTGAATCGGTAGGAAATGCTCGTATTCCATTCTCAGTAAAATATTTTCTTGTTGCTATCTTATTCGTATTGTTTGATATTGAAGTAATATTCCTTTATCCTTGGGCTATTAATTTCAAAGAACTTGGAATAGAAGGAATGTTTAAAATGATCATTTTCATGGCTTTGCTTTTGGTTGGTTTTTTCTATATCCTCAAAAAGAAAGCGATTGAATGGGAATAAAGAAATTTTAGATTTCAGAATTTAGATTTTAGATTTTAGATTGTTTTAATTTAAAATTTAGATTTGAAAACTTCATTTCTCAAAATATAATTATTGATTTTTTAAAATATTTGATTTCAACTTTCAGGTTACTAAATCTAAAATCAGAAATCTAAAATCTAAAAATAAAAA
>NCET01000581.1 GCA_002280815.1 Flavobacteriales bacterium 32-34-25
GTTACACTGTTTGAATTTTGTATCATTTAAATGATTTCTGAGTTGGTTACGGTTTTCAAATGTAATCAAATACGCTCAAATGACAGTATTCTTTTTAATTGAAAAATATGCTTTATAAACTTTCATTCCTCTTTAGAATAGAAACTAAAATTATCCCCTATTTTTGCATCAAATATTTTTCCTTTGAAAACCAAACTTTTCCTCATAACGCCGCCCTTTACCCAACTGAATACACCGTATCCAGCAACAGCCTATATTAAAGGATTTTTAAATACCAAAAATATCGAATCAGTTCAGGCTGATTTGGGTATTGAAGTGATTTTGGAGTTGTTTTCGAAAAGAGGTTTGGAAGAAATGTTTGATCAATCAACCAACAACCATCAACCAACAACTGACAACTGTAAAAGAATTTTCGCTCTTCAAGACGAATACATCAAAACCATCGATTCAGTAATTGCTTTTTTGCAAGGAAAAAATCCAACATTAGCACTCCAAATTTGTCAGGAAGATTATTTACCTGAGGCTTCCCGTTTTGCACAGTTGGGAGAATTGGATTGGGCTTTTGGTACAATGGTAACTCAGGATAAGGCAAAACATTTGGCCACTTTGTATCTCGAAGATATATCTGATTTTATTGTTGAATGTGTCGATGCTAATTTTGGTTTTAGCCGTTATGCCGAACGTTTAGGACGTAGCGCTAATTCATTTGATGAATTATACGAAGCATTACAACAAGAACCTACCTATGTAGATAGAATACTTCTTTCGATTTTGAAAGAACGAATAGAAGCAATCAAACCAACATTCTTTTTAATTTCTGTTCCCTTTCCTGGTAATTTATATTCGGCTTTTAGATGTGCACAATGGGTGAAAGAACATTATCCGAATATTAAAATTTCAATGGGTGGTGGTTTTCCCAATACCGAATTGCGTTCGCTTTCGGATGCAAGAGTTTTTGAGTTTTTTGATTTTATTACTTTGGATGATGGCGAAGTTCCTATTGAAGAATTGATTTCCTTGAAAATCCAGATTATAATTCGTTTAAAAGAACTTTTCTTTTAGAAAATGGAGAAGTAGTTTATAAAAACAATTCGACAAAGCCCGATTACAAACAATCCCAGGTGGGTACACCGGATTATTCCGATTTGTTATTGGATAAATACATTTCGGTAATCGAAATTGTGAATCCAATGCACCGTATGTGGAGTGATGGACGCTGGAATAAGCTCACTATGGCGCATGGATGTTATTGGGGAAAATGTACTTTTTGCGATATTTCATTAGATTATATTAAAATCTATGAACCCGTAGCAGCTAATTTATTGTGTGATCGAATGGAGGAAATGATCTTGCAAACAGGTGAAAATGGTTTTCATTTTGTAGATGAAGCTGCTCCTCCGGCTTTGATGCGTGCGTTAGCTCTCGAAATTCTTCGAAGAAAATTATCGGTAACCTGGTGGACAAACATTCGATTCGAAAAAAGCTTTACTCAGGATTTAGCCCTATTATTGAAAGCTTCGGGCTGCATTGCGGTTTCGGGCGGACTCGAAGTTGCTTCTGATCGCTTGTTGAAATTGATTGACAAAGGCGTAACGGTGGAACAAGTGGCGCGTGTAACCCGCAATTTTACCGAAGCAGGAATTATGGTGCAT
>NCET01000237.1:0-4757 GCA_002280815.1 Flavobacteriales bacterium 32-34-25
TAATTCCCGTACTCTTTCACCGCATCAATAAAAGCCTTAGCGTGATCTACTGGAATGTTTGGTAAAATTCCGTGACCCAGGTTTACGATGTATTTGTCTTTTCCGAATTCATCAATCATTTCGTGAACCATTTTCTTGATCGTTGGAATTGGCGAAAGCAAACGAGACGGGTCAAAATTACCTTGCAAAGTAATATTTCCACCTGATAAATAACGCGCATTTCTAGCCGAACAAGTCCAGTCTACACCAAGAGCAGAGGCCTTGCTTTTCCCCATGTCGTTCAAAGCAAACCAACATCCTTTTCCAAAAACAATTACTGGTGTTACTTCAGCCAACGCTTCTATGATTTGGTTGATGTATTTCCATGAGAATTCCTGATAATCCACAGGAGAAAGCATTCCTCCCCAAGAATCAAATATTTGAACCGCGTTTACTCCTGATTTCACTTTTTCTTTTAAGTATAAAATCGTGGTATCGGTGATTTTTTGTAATAAAGTATGAGCAGCTACCGGGTTAGAAAAACAAAATCCTTTAGCCGTATCAAAACTTTTCGAACCTTTTCCTTCCACAGCATAACAGAAAATTGTCCAAGGTGAACCTGCGAAACCAATTAATGGTACTTCGTCGTTCAGCATTTCCTTAGTCAATTTAATGGCGTCAAAAACGTAACCTAAAGTTTCATTTACATCTGGAACGTAAATCTGATTTACTTGTTCCATTGTACGAATAGGATTTGGGATAATCGGACCTAAATTGTCTTTCAACTCTACGTGAATTCCCATAGCGCGAGGTACAACCAAAATATCTGAAAACAAAATCGCTGCATCCGGAGCAATTCTGCGAATAGGCTGAACAGTAATTTCGGCAGCTAATTCCGGAGTTTCGCAACGGGTGAAAAAATCGTATTTGTCACGCAAAGCTCTGAATTCAGGTAAATATCTTCCTGCTTGACGCATCATCCAAACCGGTGGACGTTGTACAGTTTCTCCTTTTAGTGCTTTTAAAAATAGGTCGTTCTTTATCATCTTTATTCGTTTTTCTAATTCCCCCTTTAGGGGGTTAGGGGGATTATTTATATTCTTCTAATATTGCTTCAATCACATCTTCGATAGTAGGTTGTTCTGCAACGATGATGTTTTTTGTTTTATTTTCCAATGCTGATGCGGTGGTTTCGCCAATGCAAAAGCAAATTTCGTTTTTTAATTTATTATCTGCCAAATAACTTTCTACTCCCGAAGGACTAAAAAATAATTTTTTGAGGAGTCAATGTGGTCTCGTAAACTTCAATTTCGTTAAAAGTTACGCCAGCTTCTTTTAAAGCGTCTGGCAAAGTATCTCTACGTTTGTTGCCACTAAAAAAAGTATAGCTTTCTGATTTGTAAATCAACGTAATAATTTCTGCCAAATCAGCAGCATAACCAGTATAAGCAATTACTTCAAAACCATTTTCGGCTAGTAAATTTTTGGTTTTTATTCCAACGCAATATACTTTTTTCTTTTTTAGCGTTTCTAATTCAGGATGTTGTAAAATACTTTCAACAGCATTTTGACTCGTAAAAATTAAACTTTCGTTTGTATTTTTTAAGTCAAAAGACTTGATTTTGGTATTGATAAAATCGTTTTCTATGAGTTCCAAACCAGCTTCAATCAGTGGTTTTTTTTGAGAATCAGTAAGTGTTTTGGTAGAGAGTATTTTCATGTTTTGGGATTGGAAAACGGAATTATTTTTTCAAAGTTGCTTTTATATTCGCCATCAATTTCGTTCCGCCATTTTCCAGGATTTCTTTAGCAGAAAAGAATCCTAGTTTTTTCCATTCTTCGATAGGAACTACTTTGTTGATTTCGATTTTTTCTTTTCCGTCTAATGAAAATAAAACGCCATCAAAATGAATGGTATCTTCGTCTTCATTGTATTTTGCCAAAGCACCAATAGGAGCGGTACAACCACCTTCTAAGGTTCTTAAAAATTGGCGTTCGATATAAGTACAAATTTCCGTTTCAATATCATTAAGATGCGAAAGTGCATCAAGGGTATAATTATCATTTCCCATCGCAACTACTAGCATAGCACCTTGTGCTGGCGCTGGAATCATCCAGTCCAAATCGATATAATCGCTAGGTTTTAAATTGATTCTTTCCAGTCCGGCAGCGGCAAAAACGGCTCCGTTCCAGTCGTTTTGCTGTAATTTTTGCATCCTCGTATTTACGTTTCCACGTAAATCGACTACGTTATGATTTGGGTATTTGTTCAACCATTGTGCCTGACGACGCAAGCTTCCGGTGGCGATAGTTCCATTGGTTTCCAGGAAATCAAGATTGCCTTTGTGAACTAAAATATCTAAGGTATTGGCTCTTTCTAAAACAGCAGCCTGAACAATTCCCATTGGTAAAGCTGTTGGAACGTCTTTCATTGAATGTACTGCAATATCCACATCGCCGTTAATCATGGCGATATCTAATGTTTTTGTAAAAATTCCAGTAATTCCTAATTCGTAAAGGGGTTTGTCAAGAATGATGTCGCCTTGGGATTTTACGGCTACAATCTCGGTTTTATAACCTAAATCGTTTAATTTATTTTGAACTGTATGTGCTTGCCATAATGCGAGTTCGCTATCTCTTGTACCTATACGTATTATTTTTTCTGCCATTTTTGTTTTTAATCTAAAACAATGTTACCATTATTTATTTTATTAACCATTAAGAAATTAAGTTTCATTAAGGGTTATTTTACTTTTATCTAAGATTAAAGCGTGGTAATTATTAAAATTTTTTGATAGTCAAAATAGTAGAATTATTTACTAACCAATGCCTCAATTTTAAACACTTTTTCAATCCATTCGATGCTTTCATCTACCATGGTGTTTTCATCTTTTAGGTGATTGGCAAAATGAGTAGTTATTTTTTGAATGATTCTATTGCTTATAATTTCGGCTTGTTCTTCGTTAAAATCGACTATTTTTTTACTTTGAAAATCCAATTCTGAGTTTTTAATATCGTTCAGTTTGGCTTTCAAAGCGTTGATAGTTGGAGCAAATTTACGCCCTTTAGTCCAGGTTCTGAATTCGTCTTTTATTTCTTCAATAATAGCCTCGGCGGCAGGAATGTGTCTTTTTCTGTTTTCTAAAGTTTCATCGGTCATTTGAGATAAATGATCCATGTGAATTAAAGTGACACCTTCTATCTCCGTTACGTTTTCATTCACATTTTTAGGAATCGATAAATCTAAAATCAACAATGGTTTTTTAAGATTTAAAATGGCTTTGTCCACCGTTGGGTTTTGTGCTCCGGTTGCCACGACTAAAACATCGGCTTTTTGTAATTCTAATTGCAAATCAGAATAATCTTTAACTACCAAATCCAGTTTTTCGGCTAATTTCTCGGCTTTGTCTTTGGTTCTGTTGATTAAAGTAATTTGTTCGTGTTTAGTATGTTTTACCAGATTTTCGCAGGTATTTCTACCAATTTTTCCTGTTCCAAAAAGTAAGATATTTTTATTAGCAATATCTTCTACGTTTTTGATGATATATTGAACCGATGCAAATGAAACTGAGGTTGCACCAGAAGAAATTTCGGTATCTGTTTTGATTTTTTTACTCGCCTGAATCACTGAGTTTACTAAACGCTCCATGAAAGTGTTTACTAAACCATAAGATTTGCTTTGGTTGAAGGCGTTTTTTATTTGGCTGATGATTTCAAAATCACCTAAAATTTGACTGTCTAATCCTGTTCCTACTCGAAACATGTGATTGATAGCTTCTTGGTTTTTATAAATGTAGGCTACTTCTTGAAATTCCTGAACGGAACCTTTACTGTTTTCGCAAAGTAATTTTATTAATTCATAAGGATGATTGGCAAAACCATAAATTTCGGTTCTGTTGCAAGTTGAAGTAACTATCAACGATTCGATTCCTTCGGCTTCAGCTTGCATTAATAAAATAGATTGTGCCTTGGCGTCTAAGCTAAATTTTCCTCTAATCGTGGCATCTGCTTTTTTGTAACTTAGACCTAAAGCGTAAAAAGTGCTGTTTCTGGACATGTTAAAATTTTCCATAATTATACTTTCCTTAAAAAGTTCAACAAAATTATTATTAACTATTTTATAAAAACAACGCTGTAAGTTCTTTTTGTATCGCTTCGAGATAATTTGATTCAAAATAGTAATTACAAAATCGATTATATTTAAAAATATAGCAAAATCAGGAGTTTTTTAGTGTTTTATGTAGATTTGTTCTAAATAACACTGTTGTCTGATTTCTATTTTATATACGAAAAAATATCGCTTAGGGTTCTGTGAAAATGTTATTAAAATACTTTTTTCTGGTGTTTTTTTTAAATTATATAACAAGCATCTTAGAAGTTTAGTTTTTCAATTGCAGTGTTTTTTTTAAATAAGGAGCTTGTTGTAAAATGTTAACTTTTAAATAAAAACGCTACCTAAAAAGTAAAAAGGTAGCGTTTTTTATTTTGCATATTGGTTATTATTGAACAATTGGATCTCTCAATGATTCTAAAACAACAACAATATCAGCATATAAATCAGTATTGGAAGCAACACCATTAGTATTTGCTGCTTGGCCTACATATCCTACAAACTTTGTGTAATCGGCATCAGTAGATTTTACTCCCATACGTGCATTTACAGCTGGATTATGAGCTGGTACCATTCCTAAGCCTGAATAGGTATTTACAGCGTTAGTTCCTCCTGTAGCCGAAGAAAAGAAATCAGTCAAGTTGTCTACTAATTTTGCTAAATTAGT
>NCET01000237.1:4830-9466 GCA_002280815.1 Flavobacteriales bacterium 32-34-25
GGATCAGTAACCATTTTAGTACCACCTAAACGAGTGTAGATTGATGCTTCAGGTTTTGGATCATCATCGTCACTGCAAGAAGTAAATGCCGCCGATGCAACTAGTAATACACTTAGTGTAATTTTAGAAAAATTTCTCATAATAATTGAATTTAAGGATTAATTAAAAAATTGATTTATTGATTTAGATAATTTATAACTCACGCTATTTTGATCCACAGGACAAACTTCTTTGTTGGCCATATTAGCTGGTAGAATAAAGCGTTGGGCTTCATAAGGTCTTTTACTCATTAATTCATTGAAAACTTTCTCAGAATTAGTGATTTTATTGTTGTGGAAATACACCACTACATTTCTTTTAACAATAATAGAATCGGTTGTTAGGCCTTTGATGGTTCTTAAATCGGCACAAATTTGTTTGGCTTGCAGCGAATCGATATTGGATTTAAAATCAATTCGGCTTACTTGTAAGTTTGGCGTTTCATACACTGCTGGTTTTGCAGTAATAATGTGAAAAAGCAAAATGGCAATAAACAATACGCCAATTCCTGCTACAACGATTACTACTTTTTTGACTGTTTTATTCATTTTAATAATTTTTTAGGTTCTGAAAATTATTTACGAGTGATTCTTCGATACGGTTTTAGAATTTATGAGAAAAAGACTAATTTAGAATTGTTTTAAATACTGATGCTTTTTGAATTCGTTTTAAAAAGCCAATTTTTTAAAAAACTCTAAGCAAATTGAATCCAAAAAAAACATCACCTTTTGTCCAGTCTCCAGTAGTTTGACCTAAATATCCTGCTTCGTGAATGCCTTGCGAACTGGTAAAGTGCATTTGGAAAACGTGTCCGCCAGTATCTAAATCAAAACCTATAGAAAGCGGGTTTTTATAAACAGAATTAGAAGCTCTGTTTAAATGTGCGGCGTAATCCATATTTAACGACCAGCGTTTTGACAATTTATAACGACCTCCAATTCCGATGGCGTATTGTGTATTGTCTTGTTCAGCATTATCCACAAAGTTTTCGTGAAAAAGAGTTGGTGCTAATTGCAGCGATAATTTTTCGGAATATTTTCTGGAAATCAATAGTTGTTGTACATAAGTAAATCGATCATCAAAAGTTAATTTTGGGTAAAGACTTTCTTTTAGCGTATTGTTGATGGCTAAACTGGAAAAACCAGCAATAGTTACCGGAAGACCATCTGTTGTTTGATTGAACAAAGTGTATTTAGTAGAAAAATCGTAGGCTAATTCGCTTCTGGCACCACTAATGGTCAACCAATCGGTTAATCCGTAGACGAATTTCAGTTGAGTGTTAGCGTTGTCTAATCCAAAGAAACCTTCAAAACCGTCTTTTACTGAGCCAAATCGATGGGCAACAATAAAATACAAATCGCCTTTTGCGGCAAGTTTAGTCGATTCCAGATTGACAATTTTCAAGCCTTTAAATGCTGCGGATACTTTTTCTTTTCCCGAAATAGTGTCGATTCCTTTTAATAAATCCTCTTGTGAGAATGATACTAATGGAAGTAATAATAAGAGTAAAATGAGCTTTTTCATAAGTTGTAATTTTGGTTTGTTAGTAAGCGTTTTTAGCGAATAATTGAACTTTGATCCATTTTGAATTCTTCTAATAATTCGTCATAGCCTAGAAATCGTCCTTTTATTTTTAGTGTTTTGCCCGAAACGATTTCTTTGGGCAAGCTGTCATTGAATGCAGCAAATACTTTATTGTCTAGAATAATCGCTTTACTATCATTATCAATCGCAGTTATTTTGGCAGTTAGTTCTATGGTTTGGTCCTGGTATTTGGCGAAAGCCAAGCTGTCATTTGCTGCAAATTCCTTTTCTAATGCAGGAATTGTAATGGTATAAGTGGCTTTTTCGGTGCTAATGTCTCTATGATCTTTGTAGGTATAGAGATATATTGCGTAGGCTGCTACTAATAGTATTATAATTCCGTATCCTATTTTTTTGTTCATGATGTTGGTTTTTAAAGGTGTATTACTATCTACGGAAAAAGTGAAAGATTGGTTTTTGTTTAAAAAATAATGATGCTTTGAAAACTAGAGTGGGAGTTTCAACGTATATGATTTATCTGAGTGATACAATGAAATTTTTAATCTAAAATCAATCGTTATGAAACCAAAAAACCTTTTTTCGTTACTAGTTTTTGCAAGCTTTTTAATGGCTTGTTCCAGTGATAATCCGGATACTTTAATGGAAGATATTCCTAATGAGAATGCAATAACCTATCAGCAAAATGTAAAATCTATTATTGATAATAATTGTATTTCTTGTCATGCAGCAACGCCTAGAAATGGCGCTCCCATGTCTTTGGTAACTTATACCCAAGTAAAAAATGCCATTCAAAATCGTGGATTGCTGAATCGAATTTCATTGAATAATGGCAATAGTTTGTTAATGCCACAAGGAGGCCCAAGATTACCTCAGGCAACTATTGATGTTGTGGCGCAATGGCAGCAAGATGGCTTGTTAAACGAATAATTTTAAAAACTAAAAGATGAAAAAAAGTATAGTAATAGCAATATTGTTCATATCAAGTTGGTCAATAGCTCAAGAAAAAATCATGAGTAAATCGGCGGTGATTACTTTTGAAGCTTCGGTTCCTTCTTTTGAAGAAGTAAAAGCCACAAACAAGAATGTAACCGTAGTACTCAATTCTAAAACGGGTGAAGTTGCCAGTTTAGCTTTAATGAAAGGTTTTCGGTTTAAAGTAGCGTTGATGGAAGAACATTTCAATGAAAATTATATAGAAAGTGATAAGTATCCTAAAGCCCTTTTTAAAGGAAAAATAGAAAATTTTGATGCCCATAATTTAACTGCAAGTCCAAAGGATTTTATCATTAACGGAAAACTGGAACTTCACGGAAAAACGGTGGTTATTAAAGCTCCTGCTAAAATAAGTCAGACTAATTCTGGTATTAATTTGGTTTCGAATTTTTCAGTCAACGCTAGCGATTTTGATATCTCCATACCTTCGGTGGTAAAAAATAAGGTATCTAATAAAATTAATATTCAGCTCCAAGCGGTGTTGAAATAATATTTGAAAACAATAAAGATTTTATAAAATTAGAAGGAAATAGCAATAAACCATCAAAAAGATTTAATTTTGAAAGACCAAAGAGGCGTTTAACTAAAAACGATACTATTAAGTTGAATTAAGTAAATCAAAAAAATGGAGGAAGAAATAAAAATTGACGATGATTTTATTTTAATTCGTTTTCAAAATAATACCGATGAGGTTATGACTTTTCAACGTCCTGTACAGTTGGGTTTAATCCAGTTTCATTTCGGTTTAAAAGGAAGTGCCAACTATATTTTCAACCAAGGAAATTATAGTTTAAAGCTCAATGAAGAAAAAGCATTATTGTTTTATAATACCGAAAAAGAGTTGCCGCTAAATCTAGAAATTGCGCCTAAAAGCTGGTTGATTTCTATATTTGTTTCTATTAGAAAATTTCATGGATTGTTCACTAATGATGCCGAGCATATTCCGTTTTTGAGCAAAGAAAATCAAGAGAAAAAGTATTATAACGAAAGTGATATTAGTCCGTCTATGGCTATTGTTTTGAACCAAATGTTTCATTACAATCTGAATCCTTCTATAAAAAACTTGTATTACAAAGGAAAAGGATATGAATTGTTGAGTCTTTTTTTTAATCGAAATGAAGATCCAAATGCCGAACAATGTCCGTTTCTGGTAGATGAAGAAAATGTGCTAAAAATCAAAAAAGCCAAAGAAATCATTATCGCTAATATGGCTGAACCACCCGGATTACAGGAATTAGCCGATCAAATAGGTTTGAATTTAAAGAAACTAAAAATGGGTTTCAAACAAATTTATGGCGACACCGTTTATGGTTTTCTGTTTGATCATAAGATGGATTATGCTCGAAAATTACTTGATAGCGGTTCTTATAATGTAAACGAAGTCGGTTTGAAAATAGGTTACAGTACCGGAAGTCATTTTATTGCGGCTTTCAAAAAGAAATTTGGAACCACTCCAAAAAAATATTTGATGTCGATAAATACTAATATGTAAAACACAATTGGTTTTATATATTAAAACATAAGTAAAAAATAACATTTATCATATTTCTAAAAAGTGGCTTGTGCTACTTTTGACGAAAATTTAAACACACACAACAAAAAGCTACAAATGAAAGGAGTATTATTAGTCAATCTGGGTTCGCCAGAAAGTCCAACGCCAAAAGATGTAAAACCGTATTTAGACGAATTTTTAATGGATAAATACGTAATTGATGTTCCGTATTTGTTGCGTGCCTTATTAGTTCGTGGTATTATTTTAAGAAAAAGACCGGAAGAATCAGCTCATGCTTACGCAAAAATTTGGTGGGACGAAGGTTCGCCACTAGTAGTTCTTTCCGAAAGAATGCAGCAAAAAGTGCAGCCTTTAGTAAATGTTCCTGTAGCACTAGCCATGCGTTACGGAACTATGACCATCGAAAAAGGATTGCAGGAATTGCATGATAAAGGTGTGACTGAAGTATTGCTTTTTCCATTGTATCCACAATATGCGATGGCTTCGACTTTGACTATTTTAGTAAAAGCAGAAGAAATTCGTAAAAAGAAATTTCCTCAAATGACT
>NCET01000238.1 GCA_002280815.1 Flavobacteriales bacterium 32-34-25
AATTCCTCCGTGTGGCGGCGCTCCGTATTGAAAAGCTTTATACATCGTTCCCACACTCTTAATCATTTCCTCTTTATTGTAACCCATATTTCTATAAGTTGCTTCCAGAATCTCCGATTTATGTGCACGAACTGATCCTCCACCTATTTCGTAACCATTCAGGATAATGTCGTATTGTTGAGCGATAATAGAACCAATTTCTTCTTCCTTACCATTCATGTGTTTTTCTAAATCATAAATAGCCGGCATCGAAAATGGATTGTGTGTAAATGTCCATCTTCCTTCATCTGTTTTTTCAAACATTGGAAAATCAACCACCCAAGCCGGACGTAATTCTTTTGGATTAATCAGATTAAGCATTCGACCCAATTCCTGACGAACGGCATCCAAGGCTTTATTTGCTGTAGCATAATCTGCAGCCGAGAAGAATACAATATCTCCAACCTGTGCATCAGTTACTTTTATAATTCCTGCTGCAATTTCTTCACCTAAAAATTTGATAATAGGCGATTGCAATTCTTCTTCATTTACAATAATATAAGCCAATCCACCTAAACCATGTTGCTGAGCAATAGCAGTCAAAGCTTCTATTTGACCTTTAGACATACGCTTATTTCCTTGCTCTTGAGCCGAGACTTTGATACATTTTACAATTCCGCCTTCTTCAATTGGTTTACTGAATACTTGGAAAGTAGTATCTTTTACAATATTGGTGATGTCTTGCATTTTCAATCCGTAACGCAAATCAGGTCGGTCACAACCATAGAAATCTATTGAATCTTTGTATGTAATCACTTCAAACGGACGTAAAATCCATTTGTTACCGTATACTTTTTTAACTACTTCATTAAATATTTTAGTATTCAAATCGATAATTTGCTGCATACTGGCATAGGCCATTTCCATATCCAACTGCGTAAATTCCGGCTGACGGTCTCCACGAGAATCTTCATCTCTAAAACAACGCGCTACCTGAAAATATTTTTCATAACCACTCACCATCAACATTTGCTTGAACTGCTGTGGTGCTTGTGGTAAAGTGTAAAACAAACCAGCTTGTTTACGTGTAGGAACAATAAATTCACGTGCTCCTTCATCAGTTCCTGCACTTAAAATTGGCGTTTCAATTTCTAAGAATTCTTCTTCATCTAAGATATCACGAATTAACTTAATTACTTTATGACGGTTTACAATAGCCCTTCTGACCTCTTCGTTTCTGTGATCCAAAAACTTGTATTGAAAACGAATCGCTTCATTAGTTTTAGCCGCTCTTTTAATTTCGAAAGGCAATGTTTTCGATAAATTTAAAATTTCCAAAACTGAAGTTTCTAATTCAATTTTACCGGTACGTAAACCTGCATTATAATCATCTTCATTACGACCTACCACAATACCTTTTACCGAAATAACCGATTCTGGTTTCAATTTCACCAACTCGTCGATATTAGGGAAAGTTTCTCTACTTATATTAACCTGAAAAATTTCATAACTTGAATCACGCAAATCAATAAACATCAATTCACCATGGTCACGAACACTCGCTACCCAGCCTGACAACATCACCTCTTCGCCGATATTTGCCTCAGATAACTGTGAAATTTTATGTGTTCTGTAAGTATCTTTTATAATAATCGGAATTTCAGGAAGCGCTTCATCCTGACTTTCTTTATTCTCAGAAACTGTTGCTTCAGCAGTTTTTTCTTGTGATTGTTTCTTTTCTAAAACAGCGTCAGCACCTAATTTGTCTAAAATAATTTGACGAATTACTTTTCCGTTTGCTCCTTTTCCAATAACACCTAAAACTTTACCAACTAAAATACCCGCTTTTCCTTGGTCCCCCGCTTTAATATCATTGGCTACAGCCTCATTTTCTGAAATTACAGTAGCAATTACTTCCTGAATTTTATCTTCAGAAATGGTATTATCTGCAAAATATTTATTGTAGTCGAAATTTTGATCTTTCAAATAACCCGCAATCGCATTTTGAACTAAAACAGCTGTGATTTTCTCTGCTTTAAACAAAACAAAAATGGTTATCAAATGCTCAATATTATGAATCTTATCATAATCTTCAGCCTTGATGTTATTCGCTAAAGTTTTAGCAACAAACGAAGGATCTTTAATTTCGTTATTTAAAGTCACAAATGTTCTGGAACGCAACGCATCTGCCGTGAAAAACTTAGCATCCTGAGGCAAAACACCACCATTAATCAAAATAGATTCAACAGCATACGGCAAAGCACTTGTATCTACTGAAATCGCTTCAATTTCTGCTTTGATGTTTACGAAAGGTAAATCCGGCTCCGAAATAAAACGGTAATCCGCTTCAAATTCTTTTTTACGCATGGTTTTGGTTTGCTTTAAATCAGCATCCCACAACACAGTCGTTTGATCAGGTCTAAATTCTTTGTTTTCGATAAAATAATTGAATTGTTTCTCTACTTCTTCTTTCAAAGCTTCGACCATAAACTTAAACGAGTTCAAGTTTTTGATTTCTGTTCTTGGGTTCAAAACCTCCGAATTTATTTTACGCAAAGAAACCGAAACATCCGATTTGAATTCTCCTTTTTCCAAATTCGCTTCAGAAATCCCTAAATTTTGAACAATACGCTGAATGTATTGCGCATAAGTCGAAGCATCTTCAATATTACGAACGCAAGGTTCTGTAACAATTTCAATCAATGGAACACCTGCTTTATTAAAATCGACTAACGAAATTTTCTTTTCGTGCATTAATTTCGCAGCATCCTCTTCAATATGAACCTGAGTCAAATTCACGGTAAATTGAGAACCGTCATTTCGGTAACAAGAAACCTGTCCGTCAGGAATTATCGGATTATGAAATTGCGTAATCTGAATGTTTTTTGGATTATCCGGGTATTCATAATGCTTTCTATCCCAGGAAATCACTTCATTGCTAAATGTAGAATTTACCGCTTTACCAAAATAAATGGCTTTAGTAATTGCTTCTCTATTTAAAGCTGGCAAAACGCCCATTTGTCCCGTACAAACGGAACATATATTCTCATTAGGTGTTTCTATTTCTTGATTTGGACAAGAACAAAACAACTTGGTTTTGGTATTCAATCGAACGTGAGTTTCAAGTCCAATTACCAATTCTAAATCGTGGGCTTTTAATGCCGCTGTTAATTGCTCCAATTCCATTATATTGTATCTTTTAAGAAGTTTGCGAACTTCAACACTAATTCATCATTATTTTTTGCTGCCGTAATTTGCAGTCCGGTACTTGTTCCTTGCGGCACAGTTAAAGTTGGCAATTGTCCCAAACTAAAACCAACTGTGTAAGCATCGGATAAATACATTGCATGCGGATCTTTTAAACTTTCTCCAATTTTAGGCGGCGTACTTGGAGTAACTGGTGATAAAATAACATCAACCTCTTCAAAATCTTTACTGAAATTCTCCGAAATTTGATCTCTTACAGCCAATCCTTTTAAATAGATTTCATCGGAAAAACCTTGAGACAATACTTGGTTTCCACCAACTATTCTGCGTTTTGTTTCTTCTGAAAAGTTTTCAGAACGCGTCACCGCATACGTTTCAATTAGATTTTCCCCTTCAATTCGGTTTCCATAATTTGTTCCGTCTAAACGGGATAAATTCGAAGCCGTTTCCGCCATGGCTAGTGTATAATACGTCGAAACTAAAAGATCTGATTTAAAGAAATCCAGTTCTTTTACAGCAATTCCTTTGGCTTTTATTTTTTCGATGCTAGCTAAAAAATCTGCTTTTATTTTCACATCAATAGCTTCGCTTTCGATAAAGTTTTTAAAATAACCAATTGTTTTTACAGGCGAAACAGCCAATGCTTCTTCACTAATTTCATGTGAAGCAATTGAAGTTTGATCTTTAGGATCTTTTCCGCTCATGACATTCAGCACAATTCGGATGTCTTCAATTGATTTTGCCAATGGCCCCACACAGTCTGTAGAAGATGCATAAGCCATTAGTCCATATCTTGAAATTCTTCCGTATGTTGGTTTAAAACCATAAATATCGTTGTAACCGGCAGGCTGACGAATCGAACCTCCTGTATCTCCACCAATAGAAAACGCCGTATAATCTTTAGCAACATTAACCGCTGATCCACCACTGGAACCTCCCGCAACTAATTCAGGATTGACAGCGTTTTTCACGGCACCAAAAATGGTATTTTCACTGGAAGATCCGTGACCAAAACTGTCGCAGTTTTCTTTTACCAACGGAATCGCACCCGCATCCAATAATTTCTGAATAGCAGTAGCCGTGTAAGGTGATTTATAATTTTTCAACAAATCAGAACTTGCAGTTGTGTAAGTTCCTTGTAACATATACACATCTTTAATTCCAAAAGGAATTCCTTCCAGCAAACCGATTGTTTCTCCGTTTGCAATTTTAGCATCAACTTTAGAAGCTAATTCCAAAGCCAAAGTATCCAATAAAGAATTGACAGAGTTATATTTATTTTGTTTTAGCAAGTCTAATTTCTCTTGTACTAAAGCCGTACAAGTGATTTGTTTTGACACCAGTTGTTGGTGTATTTCTTTTATTTTAGAATCCATTTTATCCTTCTATAACTTTAGCAACAACTAAAAAACCATTTTTTTTGTTCGGGAAATTCTCCAAAA
>NCET01000582.1 GCA_002280815.1 Flavobacteriales bacterium 32-34-25
TCCAAACCAAGCGTGCTTTTCTTTTGATGAACCACCATCCATGGCGTGTTCTCTTGCCTCAACAAGTGCATCATAGATGTATTTTTGTTGTTCTTGTGTTAAATTAGGTAGCATATCATTGTAACCTAAAACAGTGATAGGCAAAACACCATAAGTCATTCCGTCTTTTACCTGAACAATTTGGCTGTTAGTTAGCTTTTTACTTAGTTTTTTCAAATAGGATTTATGAAGTGCCATTACTTTTTTATCGGCCTCTTTTTTTAATTTATCCTCCGCTTTTTGCTGAGCTGTTTTGTCAGAAATCTTTTTCTTGCTTTCGCTAATTTTAGCATCACGAGATTCATGAATACTATTCAAAGATCGGTATTGTTCCGCTATAATATCTCTAACGGCCAATTGATCTTCTGTCGATTTTAATTTTAAATCGTCGACGATTTTTTGAGCTCTTTCATTGGTTACTTTTACATATTCAGGATCGTATTTTTGTGCCAAAATTACATTGGTTCCTAAAAAAAGGAATAAAGCAACTACTAATAAATTCTTGTACATTTTCATATGTTTAGATTTTTAAAACTTAAGTATTATAAAGCAAAAATCTTGCTTCATCAATGACAGACGAAGCAAGAAGTGTGCCATTTACAATTAAATTATTTCTTGTATTCAGCTAATCCTTGTTCGATTTTAGCTAAAGTATCTTCATTATTATCCAAGTTTTTCCAATCCACTTTTTTAGTTGGATCAATGCCATTAATGTATTTTTCGATGTTAGTATAACCATCACCATTCAAGTCAGCATTTGCATCAGAAGCATCTTTTGGATTCAATCCAAATTTTTTCTCCCAAGCGTCTGGCATACCATCATTATCTGAATCTTTATATGCTTTTCCTTTGTATTCTGGATATCCTCCTACTTGAGCAATATCAGTAATAATTCCTAATTTATACGAATCCTGTCCCAAACGTCTGTGTTCAAATTGGTAGAACGATTTTGGGTCTAAACCAGCAACATATTC
>NCET01000239.1 GCA_002280815.1 Flavobacteriales bacterium 32-34-25
GAATTCGGTTCTAATGGTATTATTCCAATTGCTAGCCGGAATTAAAGGCAAATAATCGCCATTATCTTTTTTTCCGGTAACCGATTCAAAGCTGGTTTCATAATGCAACCAATCCAATGGATGCGGGTGAATATGCACTCCAACTTCACCTCCGTACAATTTAGCGTTGTCCTGAATGTATGCAAACACATCGCTCTCATCCATAATTTCACCCGTAGGCGAAGTATAAATATAATTATTGATATGATTGTAAAATCCGTTTACAAAAAACTCAAAATGCGTATTTCCGTACTCTAAATTAATATCAGTTTGCACATTTTGTTCCGTTTTCAAATTAGCGTTTCCTATCTCGTAACGGTTCGTTCCATGATGCACTCCATTAGAAGTCAACTCAGCCAAATTAGGCGCTCTGAAACCCGAAGCCACATTCATGCGTAGCACTAAGGTTTCTGAAAGATTTGTTTTGTATCCTAATGAGGCGTTAACACTATTGAAAGATCGGCTCAAAGCATCAATATCAGCTCCATGATGTTCGTGTTCATCATGCTCTTCTTCAGTTTCATCATGGTGTTCCTCCTCTCCGGCTTCATGTGCCAAAGAATTCAAATTACGATTATCAAAACGCAATCCTGCCTGCAAAACACTTGTTCCCCATTCGTAATTAGCTGTTCCAAAAACACCAAAATCATTCGTAGTCGCATCCGGAATCAAATATTCTTCACCCGAATTTTTATTGGTTTGGTGCATTCCCTGAACTCCTAAAACTGCCTCAAACTGTCCCATTTTAGGCAAATGGTATTTAGCATTATAGTTGTATGTATTCAATAGCATATCCAAAGAAGCCTCATTGCCATCCTCATATTCCATACGATTATTAGAAATATATCCTAAATCGACGTCTAATTTTGAATGACCAAAATAAATCACATTATTCAAACTCAACAAATGATTATCCACTTCCTGACGAGGAGATTCAGGATCTTTACTGTAAGTTTGCTCAGCAACACCTTCTTCGGGAATACCTAAATCCAATTTGTTAAAATTGTATCGGACAACAGTAGAAAATTTGCTGTTATTGTATCCTATTCCGGTTTTAAAATCGGTTTCATTGTAACGGCTATTGGTTACTCTATCTCCTTGTCCAATTTTATAATCCGAATGCGTATTGTAAGTTCCTCTGGCTAAAAACTTCCAATTATCCGTTGATGTTTTCACTCCCATGGAAGCATTACTTCCCAGCGTATTACTGAAATATTTTTGGTTAAAATTAGCCTTAAAAGTATGAGCGTCGGCAAATTTTTCAGGATTAAAATACAAAACGCCTCCCATTGCATCCGAACCATACAACAACGAAGCCGGGCCTTTGATAACCTCAACACTTTCGACTCCGGCATCATTTAATCCCAAACCATGCTCTGCTCCAAACTGCTGATTTTCGATACGAACGCCTTGTGAATACACTAAAACACGGTTTCCACTCAAACCACGAATCACAGGTTTTCCAATTGAAGTTCCAGTAGCAATTTGTGAAACTCCGGGAATAGTTGCCAGTCCTTCTATTAAAGTCGAAGTTCCTTTTTGTTGTAAACTTTCAATACTTTCATGCTCCACTTTCATCACGTTTTGTGATTGCATTTTGTTAAAAGGAGTAGAAACAATCACCTCGTCTATCTCAAGGACAGCATTTTCCATGCGGATATTGACAACGGTATTTTTAGTGAGTTTTTCTATCCATTGATTTATGGTCTTAAAACCCACATACGAAAAAGCAATTCTGAAACTTCCGTTGGGTAAATTTTTAAAGGCAAATTTTCCATCGGCATCAGTAGTAGTTCCTTTGTGTAATTCAGGAATATAAACCGAAGCACCAATTATAGGTTGATTTGAAACATCAGTTACTGTTCCTGAAACTGCATTTTGAGCTTGCAGCATAGCCGAAAACCCTAAGAATAGGGCAATTATATATTTTTTCATGAAATGATTGTATTGTTTATTTCATCCCGTTTTAATTAAAACAGGAGAAAGTAAAATTAGAATTGACTTTAATTACAACATAAACCATTGTAATATTCTAAACCATTAAGTTTTTAAGTTTCATTAAGAATAAAATCTTAACTCCCTTAATTTCTTAATGGTGAAAACAAAAGATTTTCGTGGTAATTTTAAAAGTAATAGTATTAAACAATACTTTGAGGAGGTCCCCGATGGGCATACAAACTGCCCGAGAAGGAAATAATTGCTTCTTGTTCTTTGCTAAAAAAAGGGATTGCCCTGAAATCAGAAAAGAAGTGGTAGCTTATAAATTTAGGATAAAGACAGTTTCCAAATTCAAACTGGCAAATAGCACAATGTTCAACGATTTTGTGCTCATGGGTAATCTCTACTTTATTCTGCTTGTGGTCGTGAACACAGAATTTATGAGAAAGTTGTTTTTCTAAATGCTCATAACCATGAAAAGACTGGAACAGTATCGAGAACAATACCGCCGCTGCCAGAGTAAAACTATATAGAAGCTGTTTTCTTTTCATTGGTTGCAAAGGTAAACGGTGGAATTAAGAAATCCTAATTAGGCAGACTAGTTAAGAAATAGTTTAATTTTTCTCAAATAATTTGTAAGAATATTTTTAATATATTTGATTTAAAAAATTTCATAAATTTTCAAACAAACGAAGTCCCTAACATTTGACAAACAAAATAACATATGATAAAGATTCTAATTGATACTTGCGTTTGGCTTGACATTGCAAAAACTGATAAAGGAGAAAAAATTATAAATTTATTAGAGGAATTTATAAAAGAAGAGGAAATATCTCTTTTGATACCAGAAATAATATTAACAGAATTTAATCGGAATAAAGAAAGAATAGAATCCGAAGCTAAAAAAAGTGTTACCAGTCATTTTAAAAAAGTCCGAGAGTTAGTTTTCACTTACGGAAACAAAGAAACTAAAAACAATATCCTAGCTGAATTAAATAATATTGACTATAAAATACCTGTAATTGGAGACATGGCTCATTATTCAATTTCAAGGATTGAAGAATTATTCTACCAAGCAGAAATAATAAATATTACTAACGAAATAAAATTAAGAGCAACACAAAGAGCTTTAGATAAGAAAGCACTTTTTCATTTATCAAAAAACAGTATGGGAGATGCCTTAATTATTGAATCATATCTAGATTATAAAATCAAGAATAGTGCTCAAGAATTTGGATTAATATTTATGACTCACAATAAAAATGATTTTAGCTTAAAAAATGGAAATCAAAAAGAACCTCACGAAGACTTTAAAGAAATTTTTGACTCACCTAAATCTCAATATTTCATAAATCTAACAGAAGCTTTAAATAGTATTAACTCTGAACTAATCGATGAAGTTGAATTTGACAATGATTGGGAATTAGAACCCAGAGGAATAACTGAAATTTGGAAATCGGAAAAAGAACTAGAAGAAAAAATTTGGTATAATCGACACCAAATTAGATCTGAAAAAATTAATAATGGACAAATTAAAATTATAGAAATGAACCAGTTTAATATTAGTAATGCTAATTCTACTATAATAAACGAAATATGGGAAGGAGCTAAAAAATCAGCATTGATAGTCGAAGAAAAATATGGAAAAGAAAATCTAATTTGGGATGATTTTGAATGGGGAATGTTGAATGGAAAACTTTCTGCTTTAAGATGGGTAACTGGAGAAGAATGGGACAATTTAGACACATAAATAAAAAATGATTCAATTCCCGCTAGGATACACACAAACGTTAGCGCAGAATTGTATTCTGTGCCCACAACAGAGAGTAAAAAAACTCAATATTTAGCTGAGCTACTAGATGAGATTCCTCGTTCCTCGGAATGACAAGATTGCACACTCTGGTTACCTCTTAAATCTTTTCTTTTGACATTAACAATTTAACCCATAAAAAAAAGCTTCTCAATCGAGAAGCTTTTTCAGTTTATAATGATTTAGTATTAAACTAATTTGTTAGCTACTAAATATTCAGCAATTTGAATAGTATTTGTAGCAGCTCCTTTTCTTAGGTTATCAGCAACAACCCACATATTTAAAGTATTCGGTTGAGACTCATCTCTTCTTAAACGACCAACGAATACTTCGTTTTTACCCTGAGCAAAAAGAGGCATTGGGTATTCAAACTCTTTCAAGTTATCCTGAACAATTACTCCATCAGTGCTTTCAAGGATGCTTCTTACTTCGTTGATGTCAAAATCATTTGAGAACTCTACATTGATTGCCTCAGAGTGTCCACCTACGATAGGCACACGAACCGCAGTAGCAGTAACAGCAATTGTATTATCACTTAAGATTTTTTTAGTTTCACGAACTAATTTCATCTCTTCTTTAGTGTATCCGTTTTCTTCAAAAACATCACATTGAGGAATAGCGTTGCGGTGGATTTGGTATTTGTAAGCCATATCTCCATCAATTCCAGCGTATTCGTTTTCTAATTGTTTTACCGCTTTTACACCTGTTCCAGTTATGGATTGGTATGTAGAAACGATAACTCTTTTTACATTGTATTTTTTATGCAAAGGCGCTAAAGCCAAAACCATTTGGATTGTAGAACAGTTTGGGTTAGCAATAATTTTA
>NCET01000240.1:0-6093 GCA_002280815.1 Flavobacteriales bacterium 32-34-25
ATTTGATAATAAATTGACTGCTGGAAATATTGTAATGCACGAACGTTTTGGTCGTGGACAAGTAATTAATTTAGAAGGTGTTGGCGCTGATAAAAAAGCCGAAATCAAATTTGAAGTTGGAGGAATTAAAAAGCTTTTGCTACGATTTGCGAAGTTGGATATTATTGGGTAAACGAGTTGGCAGAACGCAGAATTCAGAAAGCAGAAGGAATCTAGATTATCCAATAGATTTTCTTAACTTTAATATTATTCTAAGAAATAAAAACAAAAAATGGCAGAATTCATAAAAATATACGAAGACAAACCC
This sequence comes from Flavobacteriales bacterium 32-34-25, assembly GCA_002280815.1. GTDB lineage: Bacteria > Bacteroidota > Bacteroidia > Flavobacteriales > Flavobacteriaceae > Flavobacterium. The sequence continues at coordinate 308 of NCET01000240.1, forward strand.
TCTGAAGCAGCTATTGCTAAAGTGGTTAAGGTTTTAAGAGATGGTGGTTTGGTGATTTATCCTACGGACACCGTTTACGGTTTAGGTTGCGATATTACTAATTCGAGAGCTTTGGAACGTATTGCAAAAATTAAAGGAGTAAAATTGGATAAAGCCAAATTCTCATTCATTTGTCATGATTTGAGTAATCTTTCGGATTATGTCAAGCAAATTGATACCGCGACTTTTAAAATTTTAAAAAGAGCCTTGCCTGGTCCTTATACTTTTATTTTGCCTGGGAATAATAATTTGCCAAAAGAATTCAAAAAGAAAACTACCGTAGGTATTCGTGTGCCTGAAAATAATATTACTTTAGAAATTGTTAAACTACTTGGAAATCCCATTGTTACAACTTCTATTCGTGATGAAGATGATGTAGTAGAATACACCACTGATCCGGAATTGATTTTCGAAAAATGGCAGAATTTGGTTGATATGGTTATAGATGGTGGTTATGGAGACAATGTAGGATCTACTATTATTGATTTATCAGGTCATGAGCCAGAAGTAGTTCGTGAGGGAAAAGGAAGTTTGGATATTCTTTAATATTTTTAGTTATATAGAACATAGAATTTCGAAAATAGATTACAGAATTTAGATTTAAAAAAAACATAAAAATATGGGATTATTTTCAGCATTATTAGGCAACGCAGGATCAGTAAGTCAGGAAGAGTTAAAAAAAGACTACGGAAAGTTATTGATTGAAGGCGAAGAAATTGAACTGGGTTTTAAACTTATCCGCGATGTATTTATTTTTACAACTAAACGATTAATTTTAGTTGATAAGCAAGGGATTACAGCTAGTAAAACAGAATACAAATCAATCACTTATAAAAGCATCACTCGATTTAGTATTGAAACAGCAGGAACTTTTGACCTAGAAGCTGAATTGAAAATTTGGGTTTCAAGCGAACAACAACCCAGTGTTAGAAAGCAATTTAATAAATCAGTTAATGTTTATGATGTACATAAGGTTTTAGCGAGTTATGTTTTAAGTTAAATAGTAGAGTTTGTCATTAATACATTAAAAAAAACGTCCCGAAATTTTCGGGACGTTTTTTTATTGTAAATCAACTGAACACTAATCCCGATAATTATCGGGACTGTTCACTGATTACTTCTTATTTTTGTTTTTTCATTTCTTTTTCAACCATATCATAGAATTGGTCAATTTTAGGTAAAACAAGAATACGTGTTCTTCTGTTTTTAGCTCTGTTTTCAGCTGAAGTATTTGCTACTAAAGGAACATAAGAACTTCTACCTGCAGCAACTAATTGCTCTGGTTTAACTCCTAATTCGTTTGTTAACACACGGATGATAGAAGTAGAACGTTTCACACTTAAATCCCAGTTGTCAAGTAAAACTCCGTTTCCAATGTAAGGAACATTATCAGTATGACCTTCAACCATACATTCAAAATCCGGTTTATCGTTAACTACTTTTGCCACTTTAGCTAAAACGCTTTTTGCTCTGTCAGTTACATTATAACTACCTGTTTTAAACAACATTTTATCAGAAATAGAAATAAATACAACTCCTTTTTCAACATTGATTTCGATATCTTCATCGTTTAATCCTACTACGCTTTTTAAACTAGTAACAACAGCAAGAGTAACACTATCTTTCTTAGTTAATGCATCTTGCATTCTGCTAATTTTTAAATCTTTTTCTTTTATAGATTCTAAAGCTTTTTCGATGTTTTCAGCTCCTTTTGAAGTCAAAATAGTCATGTCTTTAGAAGTGTTGATTAAAGTTTGATTGTGTTCTTTCAAACCTTCAACTCTGGCAGTAAGTCCTGCTTTTTCTTCAAGACAAGAATTTAATTTTACTGTAGCAGTATTTAATAAATCTTGAGTTTCTTTATTTCTTGCTTCTAATTCAGTGTATTTCTTTTTAGATACACATGAAGTTAAAAGAGCGAGTACCGAAAGGGCAATTACAACTTTTTTCATAAATTTTATTAGTTTTTGAGTTTTTACAAATTTAGTTTTTAATGTTTAGAAATTAAATATAAATTAATGTTAAAATTATTTAGCAAAGACCTTGCCATTGTTTAAATAGTAATTTATAACGATACTTTTAACGGTATAGTATGTTTTTGATTGAAAATTGCCCCTTTTCTTGTAAGTAATTGAAAATAAAGTATAAAAAGACCAATGTGCTTTTAAAATAGCTAAACAATGACTGAATTTTCCCTGTGTTAAAAAATGTACTCCAGCAACTCCATCCAGTAGCATTCGAACTAATAAAACCGAATAAAAGTTTTCTTTAGGTAGGTTTTTAACCAACATTAATAATGAATTTCTGAAGTTCAAAAAGGTTTTCTTTGGATTTCCTTGTTGTAAAGTCGCACCACCTACATGATACACCACCGAATTTGGGTTGTATTTTATAATGTGTCCCTTGTTTTTTGCACGCCAACACAAATCGATTTCTTCCTGATGTGCAAAAAAATCATCATCAAAACCTTTTAATTCATGATAGACTTTGCTTCGAATAAAAAAACAAGCTCCAGATGCCCAGCTTATTTCACAAGCATCATCATATTGTTTTTTATCTTTTTCGATGGTTTCAAAAATACGACCACGGCAATAAGGATAACCATATTTGTCTAAAAAACCTCCAGCAGCACCGGCATATTCAAAATATTCTTTGCTTTTATGATCCAATAGTTTAGGTTGAATTATGGCTGTTTTAGGTTCATTTTCGAAAGTTTCTAAAATAGGTTTCAGCCAATTTTCAGTTACTTCAATATCTGAATTGACTAAAGCATAAATCTCGGCATCAATGTGTTGTAATGCTTCGTTATAACCTTTGGCAAAACCATAATTACCTGAATTTTTAACTATTTTTATCGTTGGAAAATTCGCTTTTACAAAATCGACAGAAGTATCAGTCGAAGCATTATCAGCAACATAAATTTCGGCTTCTGGAGAATATTTTACAACGGAAGGTAAGAACTGTTCTAGTAATTTTGTTCCATTCCAATTGAGGATAACTACGGCTATTTTTTTCAAAATTTATTGGTGTTTTCTATTTTATAATAGGGAAGTTCAGGCTGAAATTGGTATTTTTCATTCTCATAATCCATTTGGCAAAAATAATGATTCAATCCATTGCTCACCATCAAAAAATTAGATTTCATTGTCATATTGTAGCGGGCAATTTGGTCAAAAGTTCCTTGGGTAATTTTTACTTCGGGTGCTTTGCATTCGACTAAAATATGGATAGAACCATCAGGATTAAAAACCACTACATCATATCTTTTTCTTAATCCATTAACTAACAGTACTTTTTCGACATTGATTAAGGATTTTGGATATTTTTTTTCTTCCAATAAAAACCGAACCACATGCTGACGAACCCATTCTTCAGGTGTGAGAATGATGAATTTTTTCCTGATTTCATCAAAAATAGCTGTTTTATTTTCGCTATTTTTGAAACGAAAAGTATAAGCTTGGAAATTGAGTTTTTGCATGAGGCAAAAGTAAGGTTTTTTAGAATATAGAAAAAAGAGTAAAGAATATAGATATTGATGCATATTAGGTTTTGAAAATTCTGAAATCTAAATTCTGAAATCTAAATTCTGAAATCTAAAATCATAAATTTTAATGGACGAAGTCATAAAAATTGTAAACGATATAAAAGCGGGTAATATCAAGCCTATTTATTTTTTAATGGGCGAAGAACCGTATTATATCGATAAATTATCGGATTATATTGAAGAGAATATTTTGTCGGAAGACGAAAAAGGATTCAATCAAACGGTGATGTATGGTAGAGATGTTTCGGTTGAAGATATTGTTTCGACAGCTAAGCGTTATCCAATGATGGCCGAACGTCAAGTGGTGATTGTAAAAGAAGCTCAGGATTTGACAAAAACCATTGACAGACTAGAAAGTTATGCCGAAAACCCAATGGCTTCAACAGTTTTGGTACTTTGTTACAAATACAAAACCTTAGATAAAAGGAAGAAAGTAACGAAGATGCTAGCAAAATCAGGGGTGATTTTCGAAAGTAAAAAATTATATGAAAATCAGGTGGGCGATTGGATTAAGCGCGTTTTAGCTGGAAAAAAATATGCTATTGAGCCTAAAGCTTCGGCAATGCTAGTCGAATTTTTAGGAACCGATTTGAGTAAAATCAACAATGAACTCGAAAAGTTACAGATTATTTTACCAAAGGGAAGCACTATTTCGCCTAAAGACATTGAGGAAAATATCGGCTTTAGTAAAGATTTTAATGTTTTCGAATTGCGTTAATGTTTTCGAATTGCGTAAAGCCATTGGAGAACGCAATCAATTAAGAGCGTACACCATTGCTGAAAATTTTGCAAATAATCCTAAAGACAATCCAATGGTAGTTACTACGAGTTTGGTTTTTGGATTCTTTGTACAATTATTAAAATACCACGGATTGAAAGACAAAAACCCTAAGAATGTAGCGGCTGTTTTAGGGGTAAATCCCTTTTTCTTAAAGGAATACGATTTGGCTTTAAAAAATTATCCGATGCGAAAAGTGAGTCAGGTTGTTGCGTCATTGAGAGAAATTGACGTAAAAAGCAAAGGAGTAGGAGCTAATGCCTTATCTAACGCTGATTTATTAAAAGAAATGCTTTATCATATTTTTAATTAGCCATTAAATTTAACGATATTTGCACTTCTAAATAAATTACCTAAAGAATGGGAATGAATAAAAATAGTATTTTAGGATGGGCTACCTTTATAATGATTGTAATGGGGCTGATCTTAATTGCTCTAGGGATATTTAAATACCGAGATGTTTCGGGGATTGGGTTTGCTGCAGTTGGAATAGGATTTTTTGCTATAGCCTGGGTTTTTAGCTCATTAAAAGGAAGGGTTTAAGGGTTTTTAGCTCATTAAAAGGAAGGGTTTAAAAAGTTTTAATATCAATTGCAAAATTCAATATAATAAAAAATAAAAAAACAATAAACTATAACATATGTCAGACGATAAGAAAGTAATATTCTCAATGCAAAAATTGAGTAAAACCTATCCTGGAGCAGATAAGCCAGTGTTGAAAAACATTTATTTGAGTTTCTTTTATGGGGCAAAAATTGGTATTCTGGGTTTAAATGGTTCTGGAAAATCTTCTCTTTTAAAAATTATTGCCGGAGTTGATAAAAATTATCAGGGAGATGTGGTTTTTCAACCAGGTTATACGGTAGGATATTTGGAACAAGAACCAATTTTAGATGATTCAAAAACTGTTATCGAAATTGTTCGTGAAGGAGCTGCTGAAACCATGGCAGTTTTGGAGGAATACAACCAAATCAACGATTTGTTTGGTCTTGAAGAAAACTATTCTGATCCAGATAAAATGGACAAGTTGATGGATCGTCAAGCGGCTTTGCAAGACAAAATTGATGCGCTTGGTGCTTGGGAAATCGATACCAAGTTAGAAATTGCAATGGATGCTTTACGCACACCAGATGGAGATACACCTATTAAAAACCTTTCAGGAGGAGAGCGTCGTCGTGTAGCCTTATGTCGTTTGTTATTGCAACAACCAGACGTTTTGCTTTTAGATGAGCCTACCAATCACTTGGATGCTGAATCGGTACTTTGGTTAGAACAACATTTAGCACAATATTCAGGAACTGTTATCGCTGTAACGCACGATAGATATTTCTTAGATAACGTTGCAGGTTGGATTTTAGAGTTGGATAGAGGAGAAGGTATTCCTTGGAAAGGGAATTATTCTTCTTGGTTAGACCAAAAATCAAC
>NCET01000240.1:6139-8215 GCA_002280815.1 Flavobacteriales bacterium 32-34-25
AATGTTATCGAAGCGAAGAATGTTGCCAAAGCTTTTGGAGAAAAATTATTATATGATAATTTGAACTTTACTTTGCCACAGGCTGGAATTGTTGGAATTATTGGGCCAAACGGTGCTGGTAAATCGACTATTTTCAAAATGATTATGGGCGAACAACAAACTGACAGCGGAGAATTTTCTGTTGGTGAAACAGTTAAAATCGCTTATGTAGATCAATCGCACTCTAATATTGATCCTAATAAATCCATCTGGGAAAACTTTGCCGATGGTCAGGAATTGATTATGATGGGCGGAAAGCAGGTGAATTCAAGAGCTTATTTATCGCGTTTTAACTTTGGTGGTGGTGAGCAAAACAAAAAAGTTTCGATGCTTTCTGGTGGAGAACGTAACCGTTTGCACCTGGCAATGACTTTGAAAGAAGAAGGAAACGTATTGTTGCTGGATGAGCCTACGAATGATTTGGACGTAAACACGCTTCGTGCACTTGAAGAAGGTTTAGAAAATTTCGCTGGTTGTGCTGTGGTAATTTCGCACGACAGATGGTTCTTAGACAGAATTTGTACGCACATTCTAGCTTTCGAAGGAGATTCTGAAGTGTATTTCTTCGAAGGAAGTTTCACCGAATATGAAGAGAATAAAAAGAAACGCCTTGGTGGTGATTTAACTCCAAAACGTTTGAAATACAGAAAATTAATTAGAAACTAATTCTATTAATTATACTTAAAACAAAAGCGGGACGATTTAAAAATCGTCCCGCTTTTTTATTGATAATAACACGAAGTTAAATACTTATCAAATAACTTTCTTTGTATATTTTTTGGTACACATCTTTACTAAACATATAGAGTTGGGACGGTTTCTTAGAAACGCCCACTTGTTTTTCGTCCAATGCAATAATGTATTTTTTAGTGATTAGTTTTCTTCTAAAATTTCTATTGTCAATTTCTACTCCTAAAATGGCTTCATAAGTATCTTGCAAATCTTTAATCGTAAACTTATCAGCAAGTAATTCAAAAACAATAGGCTTAGACAAGGCATCTTCTTTTAAATCAGCATAGGCTTCATTAATGATTTTTCGGTGATCAAATCCCAATTCAGGCAATTGATTTACAGGAAACCATTGCGGATTGTACTGATTGTTTGCTATTTGAACAACATCGGTTGGTAATAAAATGTAATAAGCAATAGTAATAGTTCTCTGGTTGAAATGCTCGTTTTCGGCCCAAATTATATCTTTTTCATTCATCAAACGATTCGGGTCACCAAAAACCTTAAACTGTTTTTTATACAAATGATCTAATCCTGTTAATTCTTTTAAAACTCTATTAGCTGTTTCGTCTATCGTTTCATTTTGAAGTGTGTGAAATCCTCTTAAAACATAATCATTGACAACGGGAGTTTCAGAATCTTTTATCTTCAAATAACGCTCAATTAATAAAACATTCAATGATTTGGTGGTATTGTCAAATCCAAAAATGACACAGTCAACAGATATATTTGGAATTATTTCGGCTTTCATAGTTTAAGTTTTAATTCCGTTAATTTCTTTTTAGTGATTTAACGGAGGTTAACAAATTTAACAATTTAATTCTAAAAACTCAATCACGTAATTATTTTATTAAACGTATATATAACTATTTATAAATTTAAGGCAGAATTGATTCTTCTCTAGCATATATAGCTATATATGTGTAATATATTTATGATAATTGTGCGTATTATGGAAAAATATTGACTTTTTTTTGTTGTGTATTAAAATAAAATAATACATTTGAAAAATAATATTCAAAAAGACGTTTAATAATTATGCTTTCAAAACCAACCACAAACCATGAAAATAAATTATAAATTCAGATCTCATTACAGGATAAAAATAACAACATGGATTCTTTTATTGTGCGGTATTGCCATCAATACAAAAGCGCAGGTTGTGATTACCAATACAAATTTTTCTATGGGAACAACGGGTAGAATAGGAGTTGGGCTTTCGCCAAATGGAGAAGGAAATAATTGGAAACCGTTAAATTTATCTGGACAAGGTTCTTTAGGTGGGCGTATGGAACAAGTGGATTATGT
>NCET01000583.1 GCA_002280815.1 Flavobacteriales bacterium 32-34-25
GTTTGCTGAAACGAATTCAAAATAGGATTCAAACTAATCCCAGAATTATAAGCTTTATAATAATCGGTTTCGAAATCATTAATTAGATTTTCTTTGTCAAAACCATGAAAAGAATCGACAATTTCGTCAGCAAAACGAACAAAACCATAGATGCTGTAAATGGCATCTCTGATACTTGGCGAAAGCATATATACCGCCAATGAAAATGAAGTACTGTAGTCCTTAGTAACTAACTTACTGCATTTAAAAGAAACATCGTCAAATAACTGCTTCATAATATTCTTTTATAAATTGTTTGTCTATCAAATTGGAAACTAATTTTCCAGAAATCAGTGCTGGTGGAACTCCAGGTCCTGGAACGGTTAGCTGTCCTGTAAAATATAAATTACGAACTTTTTTGCTTTTTAGTTTTGGCCTTAAAAAAGCCGTTTGTAATAAAGTATTTGCCATTCCGTAGGCATTTCCTTTGTATGAATTGTATTGTTCTACAAAATCGTTCTTGCAAAAGGATTGCTTAAATATAATATTCTCTTTTATATTTTGTTGCGTAATGGTTTCAAAACGCTGCATTATTTTATCAAAATATTCTTCTCTTAATGCTTCTGAATCATTGATTCCTGGTGCTAATGGCACTAAGAAAAATCCCGATTCCATTCCGTCTGGCGCAGCCGTTTTATCGGTTAGCGATGGGAAATTAGCATAAAACAGTGGTTCTGCTGGCCATTGCGGTTCGTCATAAATATCTTTTGCGTGTTGGTAAAAATCGGTATCAAAAAATAAGGCGTGATGCGAAATATTTTCAATCTTTTTATTAAACCCCACATAAAACAACAAAGACGAAGGTGCAAAAACACGAGATTCCCAATATTGTTCCGAATACATTCTATGTTCCTTATCCAACAACGTTTCGGAATGATGGTAATCGGCACCGCTTAAAACCAAATCCGATTCAATTCTTTTTCCGTTTACAACAATGGCTTTGGCGGTTTTATTTTCGACAATTATTTTTTCAAACTGAACTCCTAATTCGGTTGCCAAACTTTCCATGGCTCGAACCACATCAAACATTCCTGTTTTAGGATGCCAGGTTCCAAGTCCAAAGTCGGCATAATTCATAAAGCTATAGAACGAAGGCGTATCAGAAGGTTTGGCTCCAAGAAATAAAACGGGAAATTCTAAAATTTGGATCAATCTTTCGTTCTTGAATTTCCGGCGAACATCCCTACTGATGTTGCTGAAAAATTGTCCAATTTTCTTAGTCGTTTCTATCGTGACTAATTCTAATGGAGAAACTCCCGGGCGATACACTAAATCTTTGATTGCAATATCATAATTGCTTTGGGCTTCAGCCATAAATTCACGAAGAATTCCACCACTTCCTTTTTCGATTGCTTCAAATGTTGCCACTATTTCATCCAAATTATCAGCAATTGCAATGAATTCATTCACTCCAAAATACACACGATAAGCTGGAGACAATTTTACAAGCTCATAATAATCACTCGTTTTCTTTCCAAAATCGGCAAAAAAGCGCTCAAAAACATCAGGC
>NCET01000584.1 GCA_002280815.1 Flavobacteriales bacterium 32-34-25
TGAATATGTGTACCAATATTTAGATTTTATCAGCACTCAACCTGTAAAAAGAATCTTGCTTCCTGATACTTTGGGCGTACTTATTCCTTCGGAAACTTTCCAGTTTATCTCAGAAATTACTAAAAGATATCCAAATATTCACTTTGATTTCCATGCACACAACGACTACGATTTGAGTGTTGCTAATGTGATGGAGTCGTTAAAAGCAGGTATTCATGGACTACATGTTACCGTAAACGGAATGGGAGAGCGTGCTGGAAACGCACCTTTGGCCAGTACAATTGCTGTGATTAATGATTTTATGCCTGAGATTGAAATTGGCGTAAAGGAAACTTCTTTATACTCTGTTAGTAAATTAGTTGAAACTTTTACAGGATATAGAATCCCGGCTAATAAACCAATTGTTGGTGATAATGTTTTTACTCAAACAGCTGGAATCCATGCTGATGGAGATAATAAAAACAATCTGTATTTTAATGATTTACTTCCGGAACGTTTTGGAAGAAAAAGAAAATATGCCTTAGGAAAAACTTCTGGAAAAGCGAATATTGAAAAAAATCTTCAGGAATTAGGTTTGCAATTAAACCAGGAAGATTTAAAATTGGTTACCCAAAGAATTATAGAATTGGGAGACAAAAAAGAAACGGTTACTAAAGAAGATTTGCCATATATCATCTCTGATGTATTAGATAGTCATACCTATCAGGAAAAAGTTACTGTAGAATCGTATTTGTTATCTCATGCCAAAGGAATGCGTCCATCAACCACTATTTGTTTGAAAATTGACGGACAAATTATTGAGGAACATGCACAAGGCGATGGTCAGTTTGATGCTTTTATGAATGCTTTGACAAAAATTTATAAGGCTAAGAAAATGACTTTGCCTAAGTTAACGGATTACGCAGTGAGAATTCCTCCAGGAAGTAGTTCGGATGCTTTATGCGAAACTATTATTACTTGGGTAAACGATGGAAAAGAATTTAAAACAAGAGGTTTAGATTCTGATCAAATTATTGCTACTCAAAAAATGCTTAATGTTATAGCAGTTTAAAATTAGAACAGAACAATAAATTAATATAAATATAAAATAATGAAGTTAAATATCGCACTTTTAGCAGGGGACGGAATCGGACCAGAAGTAATTGATCAGGCAGTAAAAGTATCAGATGCAATTGCACAAAAATTTGGACATGAAATTACTTGGAAACCAGCTTTAACTGGTGCTGCTGCGATTGATGCAGTAGGAGAGCCTTATCCAGATGCAACACATGAAATTTGTAAAAATGCTGATGCAGTTTTGTTTGGAGCTATTGGTCACCCTAAATACGATAATGATCCTTCTGCACCTGTAAGACCAGAACAAGGTTTGTTAAAAATGCGTAAAGCATTAGGTTTGTTTGCAAACGTTAGACCAACGTTTACATTCCCATCTTTATTAGATAAATCTCCTTTAAAAAGAGAAAGAATTGAAGGAACTGACTTAGTTTTCTTAAGAGAATTAACTGGAGGAATTTACTTTGGTGAAAAAGGAAGAAGAGACAACGGAGATACTGCTTTTGA
>NCET01000241.1 GCA_002280815.1 Flavobacteriales bacterium 32-34-25
ACCAATGCGGTTTCTATCAACACTCCTTTTAACAATAGTAGATTAGGTTTAGGGGTATCTCTTATCAATGATAAAATTGGTCCAATGCATGAAAACACTATTTCTACCGACCTATCCTACACCATCCCTACTTCAGAAACTGTAAAACTTTCATTTGGAGTTAAAGCTACTGTTAATCTATTTGATATAGATATTAATAAACTAACTCCTGCACAAGGTGGTGATCCATCATTACAAGGATTCAATAATAAAATCTCTCCTAACATTGGAGCAGGAGTTTACCTGCACTCAGATAAGGCTTATGTAGGACTTTCGATTCCTAATTTCATTGAATCCAATAGATACGATGACAATGACACAAAAGTATTCAAAGAAAAAATCAATTATTATTTAATTGCTGGTTATGTAATGGATTTAAGTTACAACCTTAAATTCAAACCCGCTTTATTGACTAAAATGGTACAAGGTGCTCCTTTGCAAGTGGATGTTTCTGGAAACTTTATGTTCAATGATAAATTAACTTTAGGTCTGGCCTACCGATGGAGTGCTGCAATGAGTGCAATGGTAGGTTTCCAAGTATCTGATGCAATGTACATCGGTTATGGATACGATTTAGAAACTACCAAATTAGACAACTACAATTCTGGTTCGCATGAAATTTTCTTGAGATATGAAATTTTCAAAAACAATAACAAAATCACAACTCCAAGATTCTTCTAAATACAATTATCATGAAAAAAAATATACTCTTTTATATAGCTATGATAAGTGTTTTTTCTTTGAACATTTATTCTCAAAAAACCAAGTTGGCTAATGCCGATAAGAACTACGACAACTATGCTTATATAGATGCCATAAAAACCTATGAGAAAGTTGCCGAAAAAGGATATAAATCGGCTCCTATGTTTCAAAAATTAGGGAATGCCTATTATTTCAATGGCGAATTAGACAAGGCTGTGAAATGGTATGCCGAATTATTTGCCATGCCTGATGTACAAATTGAACCAAGCTATTATTACCGTTACGCACAATCGCTACGTGCCATTGGGGATAATGATAAGGCAGACCAAATCCTTGAACAATTTGATAAAATTTCAGACAATGATAGTAGAGCCAAACTTTTCAAGGAAAATGCCAATTATCTAGAGGAAATAAAAGCGAATTCTGGGAGGCACAAAATAGAAAATGCAGGCATCAACTCCCAATATTCCGATTATGGGTCTAGTTTTTATGACAGCAAAATTGTGTTTACTTCTGCCAGAGATACTGGAAGTTTAGGGCATAGAAAACATTCCTGGACTGATCAACATTTCACCAATTTGTACAGTGCGGATTTAGACCAAGATATGTCTCCTAGCAATCCTGTTAAGTTTAACAAAACATTAAAATCTAAATTCAACGAAGCTACTCCTGTTTTTACTAAAGATGGAAAAACCGTTTATTTTACCCGAAACAATTACATTGATGGTAAAAAAGGGAAAAACGAAAACGGAATTACATTAGTTAAATTATACAAAGCCACATTAGAGGCCGAAAAATGGACTAATATTCAAGCGCTTCCTTTTACCAGCGATAGTTTCAGTACCGCCCACCCTACTCTAAGCCCTGATGAAAAAACAATGTATTTTGCTTCAGATATGTCTGGAACATTAGGACAATCAGATATTTTTAAAGTTCAAATTAATGAGGATGGCTCTTTTGGAAATCCTGTAAATTTAGGCTCAGCCATAAACACCGAAGGAAGAGAAACATTCCCGTTTGTAAGTCAGGAAAACGAACTTTACTTTGCCTCTGATGGACATCCAGGTGTGGGAGGATTAGACATTTTTATGGTTAAAATTAATGAAGATGGTTCTTTCAATAAAGTTCAAAATATTGGAATGGATGCTAATTCTCCTAAAGATGATTTTGCTTATATTATTGATAGTAAATCCAGAAAAGGCTTCCTGTCTTCAAACAGAGATGGCGGACAAGGATTTGATGATATTTACAAATTTCTTGAAACCAAAAGGCTAATTTGTGAACAAGAATTATACGGTGAAATTACCGATTTGGAATCTAAAATAGCATTACCAAATGCTAAAGTGACCTTATTTGATAACAAAATGAATCTGTTAAAAACCATTAATGCAGATCAAAATGGAGCTTATACTTTCTTAGTAGAATGCAGCAAAATGTATACCGTAAGAGCCGAAAAAGAAGATTACAATACCAATGAAAAACAAGTTACTGTGGCCAAAGAAAATGGAAGAACCCATTTACCGATAGCCTTAGAAAAAGACCAATGCAAAGTAACCATTGGTGACGATTTAGGGAAATGTTTTGGTATCAAAAATATCTATTTTGACTTAGACAAATCAAATATTAGAACTGAAGCAGCTCTAGATTTAGAAAAAATATTAGATGTCTTAAACCAATATCCTAATATGAAATTAGACATTCGATCGCATACCGATAGCCGTGCTTCTTTCAAATACAACGAAGCTTTATCCGACCGAAGAGCTAAATCAACTATTAGCTGGTTAATACAAAATGGGATCAATAAAGACCGTTTAACTGGTAAAGGTTACGGAGAAATTCAGTTAGTAAACAAATGCGCTGACAATGTAAAATGTACCGAAGAGGAACACCAAATGAATCGTAGAAGCGAATTTATTATTACTGATTTATAAAATAATACCTCTCTAAAAAACAATAAAAACCTCGGGGTTTAACATTCGAGGTTTTTTGTATCTTTCTTTTTTTTAATATAAGAATAACAATACCCTTTAAAATTTATTTTTTTCAGATAAAAAAATGACGCAAAATCTTACCAAGAAGACAAATCACAAGCTTTTACATCAAAAAAAGCACTGATTATGTGTTAGATACAAATATTTCTATTAAATTTAGCGCAATTAATTCTATCTTTTTTTATTGATAACAAAATTTTTATGACAAATAAATATCAAAAAAACAATTGTAATTCTTTTAAATTTATAATATGAAAGTAGTCCCAATCTTTATTTTCATGTTAACTAGTCTATTGTCATATAATAGCTATTCTCAAAATCCAAAAGTATTTATCACCGACAAAATTGGTGAGAGTTATGCGTATGTAAATGTTACAAAAACCTACGAAAGAGTTGCTGAAAAAGGATATAAATCAATTGATTTATTTGAGAAATTAGGAAATGCTTTTTATGCTGATTTGAATATGGAAAAAGCAGCTAAATGGTATGGTGAATTATTTGCCATGACAACTGATTTAGACGCTGTCTATTACAATCAATACGCTAAATCACTATATGCAATTGGCGAAGTTGAAAAAGCAAATTACATTATGGATAGATTAAAACAAAAATCAAGCACTAATAACAAATCAAATAGTCAGAAATAAAATCCTGAATTAAATTATCACAAAAACAAAAACGGCTATTTCTAAATCGAAATAGCCGTTTTTGATATAAAATGGAAATGCAATATTAAAAATACTTTCTAAGCCTAACTTACTTTTATAGCTATAATAGGGATAAAACCAATACAACTAACAACAAAAAAGAGTTCATAATTTGGGGAAATTATGAACTCTTTTTAAAGATACTAAGAGGATAGATTTGGGGCAAATACTCTCTTTTGTATTTTATTTAAAAACCAAAAAAATTAATCAATTCTAGCAAAAATATTAGTATAGTATTTTTTACCTTCAGCATTTTGTCTAATTGAAATTCCAAAATGAGTATAATTCCCTTCAATATTTTTCTTGTGTGCAGGACTATTCAACCAGGCATTTAAAGCAGATTGTGGACTATTATAATTATAAGCAAGATTCTCACCCACTGTTTTAGCTCCTAATAACTTCATAATATTTGTAGAACGATCTACAAAACCATCATGACTTACCACATTATTATCAATCATATAATAATCATGCTCTTCAGATTTATATGAAATATGATTGATAATCTCTAAAGGATTCAAACCTATACTTACTCTATAATCATTAATCAATTTCATAGTTTCTAACTCCGTTGCACTATATTCATAATTCTCTACAATTACCGCTGAAGTTGAATCAGCAGTTACTTCTGAAGAATCAGATGAACAAGAATCCATTGTAAATATTACTGTTAAAAGCAACATTAATTTGAGTAAATTTACTTTCATAAGCTAGTAGTTTAAGTTTAAAGTAGATTGTGGGGCAAACTCTTTAAATGTGTTAGTCTGTGTTCTTATTTGTTATTCAAACATACAACACTTTATCGGTAAACTACAAAGAAAATCGACGAAATACATCTTTTTTACCTAAAAAAGTGATTTTACTTACATATTAAGGAGATAATCGTTCTTTTTTCCATGAATAATCCTCCTGAAGAGAATAACGAATTCTGTCATGCAAACGATTAGCTCTTCCCTGCCAAAATTCAACTTCCACAGGACGAACAAGATAACCTCCCCAATGTTTGGGTCTTGGAATTACCATACTTTCAAATTCGCTTTCTAACTGTTTTAAATTTTCTTCTAAAAATTCCCGGGACGGAATTACTTCGCTTTGATTAGAAACAATGGCTCCTAGTTTGCTTCCATCAGGTCTGGAATCAAAATA
>NCET01000242.1 GCA_002280815.1 Flavobacteriales bacterium 32-34-25
AAATATATTTTTGAATAAAGTAATTATTTTTTTTACTAATATTGGAACTTAATACAATTTCATTTTTTAATTTAAAAAAACTATTTAGAATTAATTTTCACCTGATGAAAAAGAGTAACCGTAAAGAACTGAACTGGGAACAAACCGAAAAACTTGTTACATTGGCCTTAGAGGAAAAAAATCCTTTTGAAATTATAAAAAAAGAGTTTGGATTGGCTGAAAAAGAAGTTCTGGAAATCATGAAAAAAAAGATGCCTCTAGAAAAATTTGAAATGTGGAAAAAGAAAGCTACAGCTACGAAACCTAAACCTAAACCACTTAAAATTGATGATTTTGACGATGATTTAGACGGAAAGTATTATATCAAAAATAAATTAGACTAATTATTAAAAGCACTCTTAAACATGAGTGTTTTTTTTATATCATTTTGTCTGTTTTTAAATCAGACAAAACAATTATTCATAAATAACAGACAATGAAAAGAATCGTATTTGCATTTGCATTAACTTCCATGTTGTGGAGTTGTAAAACAATTAACACACAAAGCACTAAAGTACAAGCTGTTCAAGCCACAATTAATCTTAACGAAGTTAAAAACGATCAAGTTTTTGTCACTGTAAATGCCCCAGCTGTTACTACTAACGAAATTATTTACCGCATTCCGAAAACAGTTCCAGGAACCTATTCTGAAGACAATTACGGAAGATATATTGAAGACTTAAAAGCTTACGACAAAAAAGGAAATGTATTAGAAGTAAAAAAACTAGACGAAAATTCATGGACTATTACTAAGGCGAAAGGTTTAAGCAAAATCACCTATTTAGTCAATGATACTTTTGATACCGAAAAAGGAACAGCTTTTGGTAAAGACGATGTTTTTTCGCCTGCAGGTTCGAATATCATTGCTGACAAAAACTTCATGATAAACACTCATTGTTTTATTGGATATTTTGACAATTTTATGGCAACTCCATACCAAGTTACCGTAAATCATCCCGAAAATTTATCTGGAAGTACTTCGATGACCGATCAGGATAGCAGCACTACAACTGATCTTTTTGTTACTTCGCGCTACGCCGAATTAGTAGAAAATCCTATCATGTATTCTAAACCTGACAACACTACTTTTACTGTTGATGGTATGGAGATACAAATTAGCGTTTACTCGCCTACTGGAAAATACACAGCCGAGAGTATTACTCCTGAGATGAAAACCATGATGACGGCACAAAAAAACTTTTTAGGAAAAATTAATGCTACTAAAAAATATACTGTTTTACTGTATTTATCAAGTATGAAAGAAGATGATGCCCAAGGATTTGGTGCTTTGGAACATCCTACAGCAACCACTGTAGTTTTGCCTGAAATAATGGAAAAAGACGAACTAGTAAAATCGATGATGGATGTGGTTTCTCACGAATTTTTCCACATTGTAACTCCATTGACAATACATTCGAAAGAAATTCAGTTTTTCGATTACAATGCTCCTAAAATGTCCGAGCATTTATGGATGTACGAAGGTGTTACCGAATATTTTGCTAACCTTTTCCAAATTAACCAAAGCTTAATTCCTGAAGAAGATTTCTACGATAGATTAGCCGAAAAAATTGAGGAAGCTAATGCCTTGAACGACACCATGCCATTTACTGACATGAGTGCGAATGTATTAAAACAACCTTACAAAGACCAATACTTAAATGTATACCAAAAAGGAACTTTAATAGGAATGTGTATCGACATCATTATTAGAGAAAAAAGCAACGGACAAAGAGGAATTCTGGATTTAATGCAAAAATTATCTAACGAATACGGAGTGAGTAAACCATTTAATGATGCTGACCTTTTTGACAAAATTACAGCTTTGACTTACCCGGAAGTAGGCGAATTTTTAAAAACTTATGTTGCGGGACCAACACCTATTCCGTATGAAATTTATTTAGCCAAAGTAGGACTGGCAAAATCAATTGTACAGGAACCTGCAGCCGTTTTTATTAAAGGTCAGACTCCTTATGTAATGGTAAATCCTAACAATAACGAAATTAGTGTTGTACCTAACATGGATTTAAATGTATTTTTCACGCACCTAGGATTAAAAGGAGATGATGTTATTTTAGAAATTAACAACATAGCCTATTCGTATGACAACATTTACGACATGATTAATCAAAGTGCTAAATGGAAAGAAAACGAAGAAATCACTCTAAAAATAAGACGCAACGGCAAAGAAGAATTACTAAAAGGAATCGTAAAACTACCTTATGAAGACCGGGAAAAAATAGACGTTACAGATGATTCTAAAAAACAATTAAAAGAAGCCTGGCTAAAAGCATAATCTAAAAATCAAAACAGAAATAAAGAATAGCGCATTAATTTGTTCAAACAATTTTCTTTATTTTGCACAAAATCTATTCATCAATGAAAAAACCAATTCTCGCATTAATTGCCCTAATCTTGATTGTTTCTTGTAACAAAAAAGAACTTAAGGGAAATCTAAACATTACAGGAAATGTAAAAGGTCTAAAAGAAGGAACTTTATACATTCAAAAATTTGTTGACACCGCCTTAGTTGCCATCGACACCATTAAAATTGACGGAAACTCTCATTTTGAAAGTAATCTTGATTTAAAATCACCTGAAATGCTGTATCTTTTTCTAGATAGAGGCGTTAGTAACTCATTAGACAATAATATTATGTTTTTTGCTGAACCAGGAATTATTAACATCGAAACAAATTTAGATGCCTTTCTTTCAGGAGCAAAAATTACAGGATCTAAAAATCACGATTTATACGAAGAATATAAAAAAACAACCTCTAGATACAAGGATGAGAATTTAACCTTAATTGAACAAAAATTCAAAGCTATTAAACGTAAAGATATTAGTGCTAAACGTAAAGATATTAGTGCTGTTGACAGTTTGAGTAAAATGCAAGATTTGAATTTGAAACGCAAATACCTTTTTGCTGTTAATTTTGCAATGAACAACAAAGACCATGAAATTGCTCCTTACATTGCCTTAGCCGAAGTATATGATATTAATATCAAATTTTTGGATACTATCAATAATGCAATGACTCCAAAAGTAGCTCAATCCATGTATGGTAAAAAACTAACCGAATATATTACTTCTCTAAAAAAAGGGAATTAATCTTTCAAATTATATCAGTCACAAAACAAAAGCATTTCAGTTAATATTTGAAATGCTTTTGTTGTTTTACAACTAGAATATTCCCCCAATATTTTACACTAAAAATGCCCCTTCATCCCAAAAAAATAAATAAATTAGCTGATCTAACCTACTTTTAAATTATGTGGAAAAATTTATCCTTTAAAACACAATTAATATTAATTCTCTTAATACCAGTTACCGGATTACTGTATTTTACAATTACCAATATTAATAATACTTACCAAAAGCATCTCAGAATTGAAAACAGCAGCCAACGAATTGAGAATATCGTTGCTTTTTCTGAAGGTATAATGCTAATTAATAACGAAAGAACATTAAGTGAATATTCAAAGTTTAATCCCAATAAAAAAGCGGAATTAAAACTCAACAGAACAAAAACACTGGAATGGTTTTCTAAAATAAATTCTACTGATAGCGTTGTTCTTAAAAATATTGATGAAGCTCAAAAAATAATCAATCGCATTCATTTTGATACTGAAGATAATACTTCAACATTAAACAACTTTAACGAATATTCTACTTTAAACAATATTCTAAATAATTTAATTGACAGGGAAATTGTCAATTCAAACAATGCCAATCTAACCAAACTGGCTAATAATTTCAAATCTTATATCGATTCGAAATCGGCTGCCAACTTAATCAGAGCCGTTGTTTTTGTTAAATTGACTGACAAAACAATTCAGTCTAATTTATATGCTCATTTTGAAAATATAAAAAACCAAAATAAAAATGCTGATTTTAAATTAGAAAGCTACAACGAACTTCATATCAATGATGCCATTATTCAATTTAAAAAATCAGCCGAATTTCAATCTTTTTTAACTACTGCCGAAGCAGTACTTAACAACAATTCTAAAATTACTCCCGAAATTTGGTGGGCGCAATCAACTGCTGTAAACAACAAACTCAACGCCTTAAAAATTAAAAAACTCAATTACATTATTCAGGCTACTCAGCAGGAAAGAAATGCAACAGTTTTAAGTACTATTCTTGCATTAGTCTCATTTTCATTATTGCTGTTAGTAACAGGAATTTTAATCTTCAAATTAATTCGCAATACTTCAAATTCGCTTAATGGAATTGCTAATGCTATCGAAAAAATTGCAATAGGCAGCACCCAACGCCATCATCAGCTATCAGGAAATACAGAACTCAAATCCATCCGAATTTCATTAGCAAGACTAACTGATGCTATCAGGAAATACAGAACTCAAATCCATCCGAATTTCATTAGCAAGACTAACTGATGCCATGAGAGAACAAATTGATTTGGCTACAAAAATCAGTTATGGAAATCTGGGTGATACAATTAAAGTCCGAAGCAAATCAGACACCTTAAATGAGGCGTTAAACACCATGTCTTTAGAATTAAAAAAACTTAAAGATCAGGCAGAAGCCAATAGTTTATTGGAAAAAAACATTAGCGAAATAAACAACGCTATTATAACTTCTAAAAAAATAACCGATTTTGGTGCCAATATCAGTAAAATTCTAAGCCAGCAAACCAATGCGTGTCAGGCTACTTTTTACACCACTGATTACATTGACAACAAAGACAATCTAATAAAAATTGGCAGTTATGCTGACGATGACAATAGTCCTAAAACAATTGCTTTTGGAGAAGGATTAATTGGCGAAGCCGTTAAAAATAACGAACAAAAATGCCTGAATAATCTAAGTAAAGAATACTCCTTCCTTACTTCTTCATTAGGGAAAGCAGCCATTTACAATGTTTTGATTACGCCTGTTGCTTATAAAAATACAATTATAGGTGTTATCGAAATCGGCTCTTTGAACAACTTTAGCGATGCGGATCAAAAACTATTAAACAGCTTAAAAAATTCTTTAGGCAATGCAACGGCTGTTTTTATTAGAAACGAAGAATTAAAAATTTCAATCGAAGAAATCAATCGCAAAAACAATATTTTACAAGTACAGGAAGAAGAATTACGACAAAACAACGAAGAACTCAACAAACACAGTTTGTTACTGCAACAATCAGAAGAAGAATTAAAAAGTCAGGCAGCAGAATTAGAGCAAACCAATGCGTATCTGGAAGAAAAAAGCCGTGAACTGGAAACTAAAAACTACGAAATTGAGAAGAAAAACAGCGACCTTATTATTGCGCAGGAAGAACTCAATGTAAAATCGGAAGAAATTGCTCAGGCGAGCAAATACAAATCGGAGTTTTTAGCCAATATGTCGCATGAATTAAGAACGCCATTGAACAGTATTTTAATTCTTTCGGATATTTTAAAAGACAATACATCGGGTAATTTGACTAATTCCCAATTAGAAAACTTATCGGTAATCAATACCTCCGGAAAAGATTTATTAGACTTAATTAATGATATTTTAGACATTTCAAAAATTGAAGCAGGTAAAGTCGAAATCTATCCTGAAAATACTGTTACAGAACGTATTTTCTCGGATATGGAGGGACTTTTCAAAACACAAATGCAGAAAAAGAACATTCGTTTTGAAACTACAATCACCGAAAAATGTCCAAGAGAAATTTACAGCGATGTAGGCAAAATAGAACAGATTCTTAAAAACTTTTTATCGAATGCTTTAAAATTCACTCCCAATGGAGGAACAGTTACGATGACTTTTGACAGTCCGGCTGAAAATTGGAACTACAGCAATCCACAATTGGCATTAATAAATAAAAACCAGGTATTATCCATTGCTATCAAAGATAATGGCATTGGAATATCTGAAGAAAATAAGAAAAAATTATTCCAGAGTTTCCAGCAAGCCGATAGTTCAACCAGCAGAAAATATGGCGGAACAGGCTTAGGATTGTCCATCTCTAAACAATTAGCGCAATTACTTAAAGGAGAGGTGTTTTTTGACAGCGAACTCAATAACGGAAGTACTTTTGGAGTTTTGATTCCAATAAAATACCAAGAAAACAGCAATATTGCTAAAACCGAACCAATTGTTACAGCAATTCATGAAACTGTAGTTGTGAAGGAAGAACAAATAGAATCTGAATATCCAAAAGCGAATGAAGAATTTGTGGATCTTTCGGCCAACATTAATGATGATCGAAACCTAGCCGATTTTGATGACAAGACAGTTTTAATTATCGAAGACGATCCGTCATTTGCCGAGGTATTGCTTCAGGTAGCTCATAATAACGGATTTAAAGCCATTATTGCCCATCAGGGTGAAACCGGTTTTCAATATGCTAAAAAGTACAATCCTAAAGCCATTATTCTAGACATGAAATTACCCGGAATTGACGGATGGACGGTTTTAAAATGGCTCAAAGAAGATCCTGAATTGAAACACATTCCCGTTCATGTCATGTCAGGCATGAAGAGAGAAAAATTAGCCAAAGAAATGGGAGCTTTTGATTTCCTTGTAAAACCAATTACGCCCGAAAAGCTCAAGAATGCCTTTCTCTCTATCGATGAGGAAATCAACAAAGTATTCAAAAAAGTACTGGTTTTAGAAGATGACGAAAAATTAAACTATTCGATAAAACAATTGCTGCACGCCAATGACAAAAACACCATTTGCATTCAGGCTTATTCCCGATTAGAGGCCGAAAACATACTCACTAATGTTGACATCGACTGCGCCATTATCGATTTAGGCTTACCTGATTCTGACAATGTAAAAACCATTTCAGAATTAAAAAGTATCTCTAAAAATGAAAACATCAAAATTATCATCAATACCGGAAAATCATTATCAGAAGTTGAACAACTGGAGCTTGAAAAAAGTGTCGATAGTATTGTAATCAAAACCAATAATGCCACCGAAAGACTGAAAGATGAAATTTTATTGTTTCTGAACAAAATAGAAACTACCGAAAATACCGAGTACAAAACAGCTCCAAATTTATCCGGAGGCGAAATTTTGAAAAACAAAAGTATCCTGATTGTAGATGATGATATCCGAAATATTTATGCCCTATCGGCAGCTTTAACTGGCAAAGGAGCTGTTATAACTACTGCATTTAACGGAATTGAAGCCCTGAATGCCTTAGAAGAACATCAAAGTTTTGACATTATTCTAATGGATATTATGATGCCGGAAATGGACGGTTTTGAAGCCACTAAAAAAATCAGAGAAAATGCAAAATGGAAAAATCTGCCTATTATTGCCTTAACTGCCAAAGCGATGAAAGGCGATCGTGACGAAATTTTAAAAGCCGGAGCATCAGATTATCAGTCAAAACCTATTGATATTCAAAAACTTATTTCACTAATCAGCATTTGGATTTATAAATGATAACTTTAAACGAATTAGACGAATTGCTTTTTACCATAAAAAAACAATTTGATTATGATTTTAGTGATTACTCTAAGGCATCGATGCTTAGGAGAGTCAATCGTTTTATGACTATCAATAACATGAAAAACGCAGTAGATTTAAAATTTGAACTCATTAACAATCCCTCTATTTTTCAGGATTTCATTAACGAAATTGTGGTTAATGTGAGTGAATTTTTCAGAGATCCCAGCTTTTTTAAATCCTTACAGCAAAAAATTTTTCCGTATTTAGAAAGTTATCCTAAAATCAATATTTGGAGTGCCGGTTGTTCTTTTGGAGAAGAAACTTATTCGTTAAATATTCTTTTGAAAGAGAACAATCTGTATGCTAAAAGCCGAATTTATGCTACAGACATCAGTACTAATGCCATAGAACGTTCCCGAAAAGGAATTTACGATAACAGCAATTTTAAAGATTATGTTAAAAATTATTACGAATGCGGAGGCAAAGAATCCTTAAAAAACTATTTTGTTTCTGACGAAAAACATTCGATGATACAATCGGAATTGAAGCAAAATATTCTATTTTCCAATCATAATTTAGTTGCCGATGGCGTTTTTAAAGAATGCCAGCTGATACTTTGTAGAAATGTATTGATTTATTTCAACAACAATCTACAAAACAAAGCGTTAGAACTTTTTTATGAAAGCTTACCCGTTCATGGTTTTCTGGCTATTGGAAAAAAAGAATCCTTGCGTTTTAGTTCAGTATATGATAATTTTAAGGAAATTGATCGCGAAGAAAAAATTTATCAAAAAATAAAATGAAACCGGAGTTAATTGTAATAGGTGGTTCAGCAGGAGCTTTTAATGCCATTTTGTCTATTTTAAATCATTTAGACAAAAGCATCAACATACCTATTGTTATTGTTCTGCATCGGTTAAAAAATACAAATTCTTCATTTGAGGCTATTTTGCAAAGAAATACGCATTATTCGGTTAAAGAAATTGAAGACAAGGAAAAAATAGAAAAAGGAATTATTTACACAGCACCCGCCGATTATCATTTACTCTTAGAAGAAGATCTTTGTTTTTCGCTGGATGTATCAGAAACAGTCAATTTTAGCCGTCCTTCAATTGACGTGACATTTGAGTCTTTTTCGACAATATTAAAAGAAAAATGTTGCGGCATTTTGTTATCCGGTTCTAACCATGATGGTGCAAATGGCTTAAAAATCATTGCCGAGAACAATGGGAAAACCATCATTCAGGATTGTGACGAAGCCGAATATGCGATGATGCCAAAAGCAGCAAAAAAAATTTGTAATCAACATCAGGAATTAAATACCACAAACATCATAAATATATTGAATAATGAATTCTGTTAAAAAGCATACCTTATTATTAATAGACGATAAACCTGCCAATTTAATTGCATTAAAAAGTATTCTGGAAAGTCCGGACAGAGAAATAATATGCTGTAATTCGGGATGAATTTGTTGAAATAACAAAACAGCATCCTAATACGGCTAATATTCCAACCCTTTTTGTAACCGCCATAAGCAACGAAGACAAATACATCAATAAAGCTTATGAATTAGGCGCAATTGATTTTTTATTCAAACCCTTAAACATTGAAATCACGAGGAATAAGGTAGAATCGTTCCTGAAAATATGGGATTACGATCAGGAATTAAAGAGATTAAACGAAAAATTAGTAGCTAAAAATGGTGAATTAGAACAATTTGCCAACATTATAGCTCACGATTTAAAAACGCCTTTAAACAACATCAAATCCTTAATTGAATTCATCGAAGAAGAACATTTATTAGAAGTAAACGAAGAGGCAACCGAGATGTTTGACATGGTAAAAACATCGGCTATGTC
>NCET01000243.1 GCA_002280815.1 Flavobacteriales bacterium 32-34-25
GAACAAGAAAACATTGAATCCCGTCCTTTGTGGAAACCGATGCACCTGCAACCAGTTTTTGAAAAGTATCCCTATTATGGAAACCAAGTAGCTGAAAATCTTTTTGAAAATGGCTTGTGTTTGCCTTCGGGTTCTAATTTGACTGATGAAGACAGAGCAAGAATTAGAAACGTGTTTTTAGAAATTATTTAAGTTGTAGATATAATTCTACAAAATAATTGTTAGTGTATCGTTAAGGCTGCACTGCTAATTTCTTATATTTGCACCAAAATTATAATTTTATGAAATATTTCTGTTTGTCAAAAAGTATTGTTTTTTTCTTTTTGATACTGCTTTTTTTCTCTTGTACTCCTAAGAAAAACATACTTTACTATCAAAATATTGATGAAATGGCATCTGTTAAACTGAATTCGTATGAGATTAAAATTCAGCCTGATGATCTTTTGACCATCAATGTTTCAGCTGAAGATCCTAAAATCACAGCTCCTTTTAATTTAAATCCTACAAATGTAATTGATGGAGGAAATAGCCAGTCTCAATCTAGTAGGAATGCTGTAAATGATTATTTAGTGGATGCTGATGGCTATATTGATTTTCCAGAATTGGGGAAATTGAAACTAAGTGGAATGACCCGTTCAGAAGTGTTGGCACTTTTCAAAAAGAAGATTTCGGCTTATATTAAAAATCCAATTATTACCGTTAGACTTCAAAATTTTAAAGTAGCTGTTCATGGTGAAGTCAATGGCCCTGGGATTGTTAGTGTTGCTTCGGATAGAATTACTTTGATTGAAGCCTTGACCCAATCAGGCGATTTAAAAGCAACTGCTAATAGAAAGAATATTTTAGTGATAAGAGAAATAGATGGGGTGAAATCTTATTTTAGAGTTGATGTTACTAACGCAGATTTTATTAATTCTCCTTATTATTATCTAGCTCAAAATGACGTTATCTATGTTGAACCAAAAAACAGAACTCTGAGTCCTGATGTTACTTTAGTGACTACTATCAGTTCTTTATTACTTACAGTTGTTTCATTTGTTTTAGTCCTTACAAAATAGTTTTATGGAGAATAATATGCAGAGTGAAGATTTTGGACAGGATTTTGATCTAAAAGCAGAAATTAATAAGTATATAATACATTGGAAATGGTTTGTTCTTAGTGTTTTTGTAGTTTTTTTTGTAACATTTTTAAAATTAAGATACAGTCAGCCCATTTATAATGCTTCGACTAAAATCTTAATGAAGGATAATAAAAAAGGAGGTAGACTTTCAGAAGCGGCTGCTTTTTCCGATTTAGGGATAAATAATGGCTCCAGAAATGTTGATGATGAGATTGAGATTATGAAATCAAGAACATTGTCAGAAGCTGTTGTTAAAAAACTAAATTACAATATATCTATTATTTCTCACGGTAAGGTATTGGATATCGAACTTTTTGATGAAGCCCCTATAGCAATTCATTTTATCAATCAAAGTCCTGATTTTTATGAAAAATCTATGATGTTTGATTTTGTTGAAAACGCTTCAGGGACTTTTAGTTTGTCAAGTGTTAATCATTTAATTGATGCTAAACAACATTTTAGATACGGACAACGGATCAAAACTCAATATGGAGATTTAATTATTACAAAAGTAAATAGCGTAAAGCAGCATACGAGTAATAATCCATTATCTATTGTAGTAAGTCCTTTGAAAAATGTTGCTGCGAGCTATAGGAGCCGTTTGACTATTGAGCCCTTAGTAAAAGGGAGTAATGTTATTGTGTTGAATATTGTTGATACTGTAGAAGAAAAAGCAGAATTGTTTTTGAATACTTTGGTGAAAACCTATAATGAAAATGCAGTTGCCGATAAAGAGTTTATTTCAAAAAACACTTCTGTATTTGTAGCAAACAGATTAGCTTTAATTAGTAAAGAACTGGAAGGAGTTGAACAGGATGTAGAGAGTTTTAAAGTGAATAACAAACTCACCGATTTAGAATCGGAGTCCCAACTTTATGTAACAGGTTCTAATGATTTTAGTAATAAAGCCATTGATGTTCAAGTACAATTAAATGTATTGAGTTCAGTGCTGGAATACGTTAAAAAAAGCACCAATGAAAACTTGTTGCCAGCCAATCTTTTTTCGGATGTTGAAGGGGATGCTTCTTCTTTAATAGGTTCTTATAACGAATTGGTATTAGACAGAAATAGAATGTTGAAATCGGCAACGGCTTCTAATCCGACAGTCATGAAGTTAGATGAACAGTTGGCTAGTTTGAAATCGACCCTGTTGTCCAGTTTAGCAAAAAGTAAATCGATACTGGAAATCCAAAAAAGGAATATAGAACAAAACGAAAATTTGTTTAATAGTAAAATCAAAAAAATACCTTCCCAAGAGCGTCAGTTTCGAGTAATTGAACGCCAACAAAAAGTAAAGGAAGAATTGTATTTGTATTTGTTGCAAAAAAGGGAAGAAACCGCTCTGGCACTGTCTTCAACTGAACCTAATACAAAGGTTATTGATGCTGCATTGTCGACTGGAGCTGTTTCTACCAATCCTAGAATAATATATTTAGGAGCATTATTGTTAGCTTTGCTAATTCCAATCGGAGTAATATTTTTAATAGATTTCTTAGATACTAAGATCAAGAGTCGTTTGGATTTAGAAGGACGTACCCAAATCCCTTTTATTGGAGATGTACCTACTTCTGAAGACGCATCAACTATTATGCAAGCCGAAAGTAGAACAAGTTCTGCCGAAGCCCTGCGTATTATTCGAACCAATTTGGAGTTTATGTTAAGCAAAGTGCCAGAAGGTATAGCTAAAACCATTTTCTTAACTTCGACTTTTCCAAAAGAAGGAAAAACTTTTGTTTCGGTAAATCTGGCCGCTACTTTTGCTCTATCAGGTAAGAAAGTCTTGTTAATAGGTATGGATATTAGAAATCCCAAATTGGATGAATATGTAACTTTGCCTGATAGGGGGTTTACCAATTATTTGTCGTCCAAAGATTTAAGTTTAGATGATTTAATAATAAAACAAAAAGGATACGAAGACTTCCATATTCTTCCTGCAGGAGTAATTCCGCCTAATCCGGCTGAACTTTTGATGAGTAAAAAAGTCGATTCGTTTTTTGAAACTATAAAAAAGCAATACGATTATATTATTGTGGATACGGCTCCTGTTAGTTTGGTTACAGATACTTTATTGATCGCCAAACATGCAGATACTTTTATTTATGTAGCACGTGCTAATTTCTTAGAAAAACGTATGCTGGATATTCCAAATCGATTGTATAAAGATCAAAAATTGCCTAATATGTGTCTGTTGTTGAATGATACTGATTCTACTAAAGGCTACGGTTATGGTTATGGCTACGGCGTAAAAGTGGAGCAAAAACCTTGGTATAAGAGAAGATTTAATTCTTAATTTTATTAATAGAAATAGATTAAAGCATCAGAAGTTTATAAAGCATCATTTTATGAATTTTTTGATGCTTTTAGCTTTGTATAAACAGAGATAAAATGACAATAGAGAAAACAACAATAGAAGATTTAGTTATCATTAAGCCCACCGTATTTGAAGATTCGCGTGGGTGTTTTTTTGAGGCCTACAATCAGGCAAAATTCCAGGAGAATGAGATTAATTATCAATTCATACAGGACAATCAGTCTTTTTCTAAAAGAGGAGTGATTCGCGGATTGCATTTGCAAATTAATCCTTTTGCACAGGCAAAACTGGTTCGTGTATTGGAAGGAAAAATTCTAGATGTGGCTGTCGATTTACGTAAGAATTCGCCAACTTTTGGTCAACATTTTTCGGTGGTTTTAAGTGCCGAAAACAAAAAGCAGTTAATGATTCCACACGGTTTTGCTCATGGTTTTTCAGTTTTAAGCGAAACAGCTTCGGTTTTATACAAGGTAGATCAGGTGTATAATAAGGAGAGTGAAAGAGGCATTCGTTATGATGATCCTACTTTAAATATTGATTGGCAAGTGAGTCCAGAGGAGGTTATAGTATCGGAGAAGGATATTATTTTGCCGAGTTTTGCCGATATTGATTGGGAGTTTTAAAATGCGAATTGTTGCGAATCGCGAATTGTCACGAATTAAAACGAATTTATCTAATCCAAATTGAGAATTAGTATTATATGGGTTGTCGGTTGTCAGTTATGAGTTGTGAGTTGTCGGTTCTTGGTTCATATTGTGGAGCGATTCAACCCAAAGTGGAGTAAGTTTTAACCACAAAGCGCACTAAGAAAGCACAAGGAACACAAAGGCGCTTCGCTTGTTTTTAGGCGAAAAGTGAGGAAAATACGAAGGATATTAAGTTTTGTTGACAGTGAAGACGTTTTGCTTGTTTTTACCTCAAAGCACACTAAGAAATTACAAACCTGTCTGCCGATAGGCTGAGAACACAAAGACGCTTCGCTTGTTTTTTAACCACAAAGTTCGATTAGATCAAGATGACGAGGAGAAGTTGTGGGTTGTGGGTTTTCGGTTGTGAGTTATCAGTTGTGAGTTTTCTGTTCTCGGTTGTGAATCCGTTTTTGAAAGATATGGTTTTTGTCTAAAATTTGTAAAAAAAATATATGGCAAAAGCATTTGGTCCTGTTAAAATTTCGGGGACACTTGATGAACTGAATTTTTATATTACTGCTGATGGGAATATTGTTCGTGTAAAAGGAAAAACAGGCAATACCAAAAAGAGCTTTAAGGAAAATCCTGTTTTTACTCCGATGAAGCTGCATAGCAAAGATTTTGGTCTTTGTGCTAAAAAAGGGCGTGTTTTTAGACAGCTGGTTAAAGCATTTTATGATCATGCTAAAGATGGTTCGATTGCCGGAAGAACCAATCAATTGTTGCACGCTATCATTAAAGAAGATCTGGTGCATGAGCGTGGAGAAAGGCAATTGCATACGGGATTACAATCGGCAGCAGCTTTGGAGTTTTTGACTGGTTTTGAAGGGAATAAAGGCAGACCTTTGCCGACTGTTTTAAAGAAGAAAATCGCTTTTAACTGGGAAAAGAGAGCGATTAGTATTAAAACCATTCATCCATTGCAAGATATCGATTGGCCTGCGGAAGCCATACAGGTACATTTTCAAATCGCAATAGCTAATTGGGATTGTGTGAATGATGCTTATGAAACGGTTTACAGTAATGAAATTGTATTTGAGAAAAAGACTGGTGTTTGTCCCTTGGCTTTTGAACTAGCTCCGTTAGAAAATAAAGATTTATGGCTGGCTTTTATCCATATAAAATTTAGTAGTAGGATTTACAATACATTGAAAGTTTTGCCGAGAAGATTTAATACGACTACGTTGTTAGCGGCTCGGATTTTTGAGTTATGAGTTATGAGTTATGAGTTGTCGGTTGTGGGTTGTGTTTTTATCTATATTCTATAAGTCGGATATGATTTATAGTTAATGGATAAATAGGTATTAAAAATCTTTAAAAATTTCGATTATGACACAGCATCAGGCTTTACAGTTGTTTGAAGATAAAAAGATACGTACCCTTTGGGATGCCGATCATGAGAAATGGTACTTTTCTATTGTAGATACTATAGAGGTATTGACAGAAAGTACTATTCCTAAGCGATATTGGTCGGATCTTAAAAAGAAACTTTCTAAGGAGGGAAGTCAGTTGTACGAGAATATCGTACAACTGAAAATGCAATCCAGTGATGGGAAATATTATAAAACGGATGTTGTTGATACAGAGCAACTTTTTAGGCTAATACAATCTATCCCTTCGCCTAGAGCAGAGCCTTTTAAACTTTGGTTGGCACAAATAGCTTCGGAACGTCTGGATGAAATACAAGATCCGGAACTGACTATTGATAGAGCATTGGAGCAGTATTTGCAATTGGGTTATTCTCAAAATTGGATTAATCAGCGGCTAAAAAGTATTGAGGTTCGAAAAGAGTTAACCGATGAATGGAAAAGTAAAGGATTAAAAGAAGGCATGCAATTTGCAACACTGACTGATATTATCTCTAAAGCCTGGTCGGGTAGAACAACCAAAGAATATAAGGTTCTAAAAGGCTTGAAGAAAGAAAATCTTAGGGGTAACATGACAAATACTGAATTAATTCTAAATATGTTGGCAGAGGCTTCTACCAAAGATATTTCTCAAGCTGTGAATCCTGAAAGTTTTGGAGAAAGTAAAAAAGTAGCCCAACAAGGAGGTAATGTAGCCAAAGTTGCTTTACAAGAATTGGAATCTAAAACAGCAAAGAAGGTGGTTTCAGAATTGAATGCCAAAAAGATTTTGAATGCGAAGAATAAACGGCAAGAGTAGTTTGTCGAATCGGTTTTTCTGTTATTGGTTGTGGGTTGTGAGTTGTCGGTTGACAGTTATGGGTTGTAGATAGGTTTGACTTAAGTTATAATAACAATAAAATTGATCTTATTCTTTTTTGCTCCTTTTAGGCTTGGGGAAAACAAAAAAAGAATTTATTAATTCGTTTTAATTCGAGAAATTCGTTAGGTAAGAAATAAATGAAAAAAATATTAATTACAGGAGGGAACGGTCAGCTTGGGTCTGAGTTGCGACTTTTATCAAAGGTTTACACCCAATTTGAATGGACTTTTACCGATTATCAGGAATTGGATTTGTGTAATCTGGATAAATTGGAAACGGAATTAACGAATATTAATCCGCAAATTATCATCAACTGTGCGGCACATACAGCAGTTGATAAGGCCGAATCAGAATATGAATTGTCAGATGTGTTGAATCATCAGTCGGTGGCGATTATGGCTAAATGGAGCTCAGAGAATAATTGCAAAATGATTCATGTTTCGACAGATTATGTGTTTGACGGAACAGCATCGACAGCCTTGACCGAAACTGCTCAGCCCAATCCAATTAATGTATATGGTGTTACCAAATTGGCAGGGGAAAAAGCCTGTTTGCAAAATAACCCAGATGCAATTATTATTCGTACTTCATGGGTCTATTCCAGTTTTGGGAATAACTTTGTAAAAACCATGTCGCGGTTAATGCAAGAACGCGATAGTTTGAATGTGGTAAATGACCAAATAGGAAGTCCAACCTATGCCGCCGATTTGGCACAAGCCATTATGACAGTATTAACGCAGCAAACTTGGCAAGCCGGAATTTATAATTTTTCTAATGAAGGAGAGATCAGTTGGTATGAATTTGCCTTAGCCATTCAGGAAATTGGACAATTTGATTGTGCCATCAGTGGAATTCCTTCTTCGGCTTATCCTACACCGGCTAAGCGTCCGCAGTATTCTTTATTGGATAAAAGCAAGATTAAATCGGTTTATGAGGTGGTAGTTCCAGGATATAGAGATAGTAGGGAGGGGAAAGAAAAAGAAATTTAGACACAAGTTAAAAAGAAAACGAAGTTTGAATGAGGTGAATTCTTTTTCCACCCTTTAGCAAGGGGAAAAAAGAAATTTAATATTTGAAAATAAAAAAGTATAATCTTAGTGCGCTTAGTGTATCCTTAGTGCTCTTTGTGTTTAAACAAAATTAGAAAGAAATGAAAAAAATATTAATTACCGGAGGTGCCGGTTTCATAGGTTCTCATGTGGTGAGACGTTTTGTAAATCAATATCCAGAGTATCGAATTTTTAATTTGGATGCCCTGACTTATGCGGGAAATTTAGAGAATATTTCCGATATTGAGAAAGCACCTAATTATACGTTTATCAAGGGAGATATTGTAGATGCTGATTTTATCAATGCGTTGTTTGAAGAACATCAATTTGAAGGGGTAGTGCATTTAGCAGCCGAATCTCATGTAGATCGTTCGATAACTGACCCGTTGGCTTTTGTGAAAACCAATGTTATTGGGACAGTAAATTTACTAAATGCTGCTAAGGCAATTTGGCACGGCAATTACGAAGGAAAACGCTTTTATCATATCAGTACTGATGAGGTATATGGCAGTTTAGGGGCCGAAGGTTTGTTTACCGAAACTACTGCTTACGACCCTAATTCTCCTTATTCGGCTTCTAAAGCCAGTTCGGATCATTTTGTTCGAGCTTATGGAGAAACTTATGGATTACCTTATGTTTTGACCAATTGTTCTAATAATTACGGGCCGTTTCATTTTCCTGAAAAGTTAATTCCGTTATTTATTAATAATATTATAAATAACAAGCCACTTCCAGTTTATGGCGATGGGAAATACACCCGAGATTGGCTTTTTGTTGAAGATCATGCCGTGGCTATCGATTTGGTTTTTCGCGAAGGCAAAAATTACGATACCTATAATATTGGCGGTTTTAACGAATGGCAAAATATTGATTTGATAAAATTGCTTTGCAAAATAATGGATGAGAAATTAGGAAGAGCAATTGGAACATCAGAGGAATTAATTACTTATGTAAAAGACCGTCCGGGACATGACCTGCGTTATGCTATTGATGCAACTAAGATCAATAAAGAGTTAGGTTGGAAACCTTCGGTAACTTTCGAACAAGGATTGGAAAAAACCGTAAATTGGTATTTGCAAAACCAAGCTTGGTTGAATAATGTGACTTCAGGGGCTTATGCTTCCTATTATGAGAAACAATATTCGAATTAAAACGAATGGATTCCAGTACTAAAATACTTTGTAAAAGAAACCAATGTAATAATGTTGTGAGTTTTCTGTTATCTGTTCTTTTAACTGACAACCGACAACTGACAACCGACAACTGATAACTTTAAAAAAAATGAAAGGAATTATACTAGCCGGTGGATCCGGTACCCGATTGCACCCTCTGACTTTAGCCATGAGTAAACAGATGATGCCTGTTTATGATAAGCCTATGATTTATTATCCGTTATCTACTTTGATGATGGCGGGGATTCATGAAATTTTAATTATCTCAACCCCCCATGATTTGCCCAATTTCAAAAAATTATTAGGTGACGGTTCAACTATCGGATGCCAATTTAGCTATGCCGAGCAGGCTGTTCCTAACGGACTGGCTCAGGCCTTTGTTATTGGCGAAGAATTTATCGGAGAAGACAGTGTTGCACTGGTTTTAGGAGATAATATCTTCTTTGGTGCTCATATGCACGAATTATTACAATCCAATACCAATCCTGATGGTGGAGTTGTTTTTGCTTACTTATCATGTTTCGGATCCGGAACGTTACGGAGTAGTTGAATTTGATAAAGATTTAAAGGCCATTTCGATTGAAGAAAAACCATTGGAACCAAAATCAAATTATGCTGTGCCCGGTTTGTATTTTTATGATAATTCAGTAGTGGAAATTGCTAAGAATATAAAGCCTAGCGCCAGAGGGGAATATGAAATTACCGATGTAAACAAAGCTTATTTAGAAAAAGGAAAACTAAAAGTGGGTATTTTGAGCCGAGGTACTGCCTGGTTAGACACAGGAACTTTTAACAGCTTAATGCAGGCAGGACAATTTGTTCAGGTGTTGGAAGAACGTCAGGGCTTGAAAGTAGGTTGTATTGAAGAAGTGGCATGGAGACAGGGCTTTATCACAGCCCAACAATTGAAAGCTCTTGCTGAACCATTGAAAAAGTCAGGTTATGGAGAATACTTGTTGGGATTGTTGAAATATAATAAGTTATGATGTTTTTAACATCTTAATTTTATATTTTTGGGGTTTAAAATTGTAAAAAAAATATTTTGAATAAAACTACTAAGAGATACAATATAAATCAAGTTGTCGATTTTCTTCTAAGAAGAGATTTGATACTTAGTATTCGAAATCTAAGTTATATGCCTAGATGGATTGTTTTAGGTATTGATTTGACGGTCTTGGTTTGTAGTTTTGTCTTTAGTAGGCTGGTTATTAATGGATTGGGTTTGAATTATATCACTTTTGATAATAAAGCACCTTATATCTTTTTTTTATTAGGAATAAATGTTTTTTCATTCTGGGTTTTTAGAACTTATGCAGGGATTTTCTCAAATTTCTGTCCTAGTCTTTTTTGTTACTTTAAATTTTGTATTTCAGTTTTTCTACGGCTATAAAATATATCTAAATACTGCACTTTTTATCAATATGGTGCTTTCTTTTTGTGGGCTGTTTTTATATCGTGTGGTAGTAAAACAAGTATTTGAACATTTTTTTTCAGAAAGAAATGACATGAAATTACCTCGTACCATAATTTATGGTACTGATGCTAATGCTTTGGCTGTTGCCAATGCTTTAAAATTAGAAGTGCCCAGTCGCTTTAAGATTGTAGGTTTTGTTGATAAGAATAGTCAAAATTCATCTAAGAGAATGATGGATTTGCCTATTTTGATTCAAAAGAAAAAATTACCTACATTGATGCGTTCCGTAGGTGCCGAAGGAGTAATTATTGCTGATAAAAGTCTGTCCAAAGAAGAACGATTGGTTATTGTAGATCAATGTTTAGAATTTAATTTTAAAGTATACATCGTTCCTTTGATTACCGACTGGGAGAATAAAAAAGAAATTTCTCAAAAAGTAAAGAGTATCCAAATCGAAGATTTACTAGATAGAAAACCTATTGTTCTGGACGGGAAGTCCATTTCAAAACAATTAAAAGACAAAACCATTTTAATTACTGGAGCTGCGGGTTCTATAGGTAGTGAAATAGTGAGACAGGTTTTGCTTTTTAAACCTAAAAGAATAGTAGCAGTGGATCAGGCAGAGACTCCTTTGCACAATTTATGTCTAGAATTGGCTAGTCTTGATACTCAAGTCAAAATTATAACAGTTATTGCTGATATAAAGAACAGAGATGCCATGGATATGGTTTTTAAGGATTACCATCCTGAAGTAGTCTATCATGCTGCTGCCTATAAGCACGTGCCACTGATGGAGGAAAATCCTTCTCAGGCTATTTTGACCAATGTAGAAGGAACTAAAAATGTAGCTGATTTGTCTTGTCTATACAAGGTAAAGAATTTTGTAATGGTCTCTACTGATAAAGCGGTGAATCCTAGCAACGTAATGGGAGCTAGTAAGCGTATTGCCGAGAAATATGTACAGTCCTTACAGTTAAAATCCAATGCTGAGAAAAAATCAAAAAGCACCCGGTTTAT
>NCET01000244.1 GCA_002280815.1 Flavobacteriales bacterium 32-34-25
CAGCGCGCGCCGCATCTGCTGATCGGCGGCTATGGCATGGGCTTCACTCTGCGCGCCGCCCTGGCAATGCTGGGGCCGGATGCGAAGGTGACCGTCTTTCCCCTATTCTTTTCTCCCAATAATTATTCTGAAACATTTTTTACGAAAAACGAAATCCAAAAGTAAAATAAAAATACTTATTTACATCATTTTTTTAAATGTAAAAACAACATTTAAAAACAAACAAACAACTAAATACCTACTAAACAACACTTTAAACAAAATATTAATTGATTAATTTTTTAAAAATAAGCCAATAAAACCCTAAATTCACTTGTTTTGAAAACCAAAAAACAACAAATCCCTATTTTTTTACTCAATAAAGCATCTGGATTTCTTTAAGTCCGTATTCTACAACGCTATCATCTTCTAAGAGAAGAATCAATTTTCCGCTAGTCGAAACTCCTTTTATAATACCCATGAACGGCTTTTGATTATTAACAACAAAAGGCATAGGAACTTCTTTTTTAAAAAGTAATTCTAAATACGTATTCCATAACACTTCAGAATTAGAATTCAAAAGCTTAAAATTTTCTTTTAATTTCTCTACTATCAGCAGCACTAGTTCATCTTTATCAAAAACAGAATTCGAAACCACTGCCATCGAAGAAGCTTTGGGCAAATTATCAAAATTAGTTTGGTTTACATTCAAACCAATTCCAATTATTGTTGCAATTGAGCCATCACTTTTAAAACTATTTTCAATCAAAATGCCAGCGAGTTTAAAATTAGCTGACATAATGTCGTTAGGCCATTTAATACTTAAATTCTGAATTTCAAAAGTTTTTAACACCTCAATTATAGCCAATGCTGTAGCAATATTCAATTGGTAAATCCCTTCAATACCCGCTAACAAATCCTTAACAAAAATACTCATTATTAGATTCTTAGACTTTTCAGAATTCCAAACCGCGCCCATTTGACCTCTTCCTTTAGTTTGATTTTCAGCAGTAACCACAGTATAGTTTTCTAACTCCTGAGTGGTCGATAAACCTTTCAGGAAATCATTTGTCGAATCTATGGCATCGAGTTTGATTAGCTTCATTAGCGATTATTTTTGTAACATATTTTAATATTATGTTAAGGTTCAAAAATAATGACAAAAAATGGTAACTTTACACACTTATTATTAAAAATAATTCATGGCAAAAAAGACTGTAAATAATGATGACCTATTGGCAAACATTATCAAAGGAATAGAAGAAGTAAAAGGAAATGACATAGATATTCTCGATCTTAGAGAAATTGATAGCGCTGTTTGCGACTATTTTGTTATCTGCAACGGAAATTCAAACACCCAAGTTAACGCAATTGTTAACTCCATTCAAAAAACGGTTTCTAAAGAAATTAAAGACAAGCCTTGGCACGTTGAAGGAACAGACAATGCCGAATGGGTATTGATGGACTATGTTAACATTGTGGTTCACGTTTTCCAAAAACAAATTAGAGAATATTACAATATCGAAAGTTTGTGGGGAGATGCAAAAATTACTACAATTGCAAACAAATACTAAAGAAGATAAAAAATAATGGCAAAAGATAATAATCCAAATCCTAATAAATTTAGAATAAGTCCATGGTTAGTGTACACTGCTATTTTACTTATTTTCTTATTTATTAGCTTTGTAACTGGTAGTTCCAGCTTACAAGAACCTGCACAGCTTAAATCGTCTAACATAGACAATATGTTGTCTAAAGGACAAATTAAAAATGTTATCATTTTTAACAACAAAGATGCTGAAATTTACCTTTCTGATACTGGATTAAAAGATCCAGCCAATAAAAAAGTAGCCAAAGACATCTTTGACCGACCTAACAAAGGACCACATTACACTACAAAATTTGGAGATTTAAAATCTTTCCAAGAAAAACTAGACATTGCTAAAGCTGAAAAAAAATTAGTTGATTACGATTTTAAAGAAGCTAGCAATTGGTCAGATATTATTATTAGCTTACTTCCTGTAATCATCATCATTGGAGTATGGATTTTTATCATGCGAAAAATGTCAGGTGGTGGCGCTGGTGGTGGTGGACAAATCTTTAACATTGGAAAATCAAAAGCTAGACTTTTTGACGAAAAAAACGATGTAAAAACTACTTTTAAAGATGTTGCTGGACTAGAAGGCGCTAAAGAAGAAATACAAGAAATTGTAGAATTCCTGAAAAACCCTGAAAAGTACACCAATTTAGGTGGAAAAATCCCAAAAGGCGCCTTACTTGTTGGCCCTCCGGGAACTGGAAAAACCTTATTAGCCAAAGCAGTAGCTGGAGAAGCACAAGTTCCGTTTTTCTCTTTATCAGGTTCTGATTTCGTTGAAATGTTTGTTGGAGTTGGTGCTTCTAGAGTACGTGACTTGTTCAAACAAGCCAAAGAAAAATCGCCAGCCATTATTTTTATTGACGAAATTGACGCTGTAGGTAGAGCCAGAGGAAAAAACAACATGTCAGGCGGAAACGACGAACGCGAAAACACTTTGAACCAATTACTAACAGAAATGGATGGTTTTGGAACAAATACAAATGTAATTGTACTTGCTGCAACAAATAGAGCTGATGTTCTTGACAAAGCTTTAATGCGTGCAGGACGTTTTGACAGACAAATTTTTGTCGACTTACCAGACGTTCGTGAGCGTGCTGAAATTTTCAAAGTACACCTTGCTCCTTTGAAAAAAGTGGAAGGTTTAGATTTAGACTTTTTAGCAAAACAAACTCCAGGTTTCTCTGGTGCTGATATTGCCAATGTATGTAACGAAGCGGCATTAATTGCTGCACGATACAACAAGACAGCTGTTGACAAACAAGATTTCCTTGATGCTGTTGATAGAATTGTAGGTGGTTTAGAAAAGAAAAATAAAATCATTACTCCAGAAGAGAAAAAAGCAATTGCTATTCACGAAGCAGGTCATGCTACAGTGAGCTGGATGCTGGAACACGCTGCGCCACTTATCAAAGTAACTATTGTTCCTCGTGGACAAAGTTTAGGAGCGGCTTGGTACTTACCAGAAGAACGCCAAATTGTACGTCCAGACCAAATGCTAGACGAAATGTGTGCTACTATGGGAGGAAGAGCTGCTGAAAAAGTAACTTTTAACCGTATTTCAACTGGTGCTTTAAGTGATTTAGAAAAAGTTACTAAACAAGCCAGAGCCATGGTTACCATCTATGGTTTGAATGATAAAATAGGAAATGTAACTTATTATGATTCGTCTGGACAAAGCGAATATAGTTTCTCTAAACCGTATTCTGACGAAACTGCAAAAGTGATAGACACTGAAATATCGGCACTTATAGAAAGTCAATACGAAAGAGCTATCCAAATTTTAGAAGATAACAAAGACAAATTAAATCAGCTTGCTGCTATTCTTATCGAAAAAGAAGTCATTTTTAAAGACGATTTAGAAGCAATTTTCGGAAAAAGAAACTTTGACAAAAATCTTGAAGAAGTAGTCTCTTAATTAGATACTTGACATAATTTATTTAAAATCTTAATTCAAAACGTCGTTTTGAATTAAGATTTTTTTATCTTTGGACGGTTACTAATAATCTATCACGTACCCTACAAAATATGAGTCTTTTTAGAAAACTTTTTGGATCTAGTATTTCGTCATCAGATGAGGAAAAAGAAAGTCAAAATAATAATTTCTTTCCTGAGAACAATATCTCTGTAGACGAACGATTTATCTACAATTTCAAAAAAAATGGAGGTAAATTTTTGTACTGTGAAAATGCACAAGAAGTAAAAGACCAATTTGAAAACATCTTAGAAGAAAATGACTGGTTTGAGAGCGAAGTGCTTTGCTTCGATTCAAAACTTTTTAACCTTTTAGACGAAAACAAACTTACTTATACCCAACCTAGAAATCCTATATTTTTATTATCTGGTTGCGAAAACTTAATTGCCGAAGAAGGTTCTATCTTATTTTCGTCTAAACAAATCAAACAACTTAAACCAAACGAACTACCAACGAACATAGTAGTTCTTGCTACAACAAGCCAAATTCTGGCTATGAAAAGCGACGGTTTAAGTGCCATAAAAAAGAAATACGAAAGAGATTATCCAACCAATATTACAGCCATAAAATATTTTGAGAAAGCAAAAGAAGAAGACTTCACACAATACGGAAGTTCTGCTAAAAATCTTTATTTACTGCTTTTAGAAGATCTTTAAAATGAATGAAACTCTAAAAAGATCAATATCGGGTGCTATTTATATCCTATTATTGATAGCTTCTATATTATTTTCAACCGAAAGTTTTTTTCTGCTTTTTGGTCTATTTTTATTTATCGCTATTTATGAGTTTTGCAATCTAACACAAGTAAGCAAAACCCTTCCGTTAATTGCAGGAACATTATTGTATGCTGCCATTACATTAATTAGTCATTACAATACAATAACAACAACAACAATCAACCAATATTTTAATACTAATATTGAAATCACAGTCAATATACAGCAATTAAATATTGTACTATTAGCCATAACACTGGTTGTTTCAATAAAATGTATTCTTTT
>NCET01000005.1 GCA_002280815.1 Flavobacteriales bacterium 32-34-25
AACCCTCAACGAGGACAATGACCCGGCTGCGGGAAGGGCATATCTGGAAAAAGAAAATTTTTCAGTTCCAATGTATCAGTCCAGCGGTAATGTTCCAACGGAAGTGTTTTCCGGTTCATTACCAACAACCGTTGTACTGGATAAAAATGGAAAAGTCAGGCTTCATCATACCGGATTTGCCAATTACGCATCAGACAAATTTGTAAAGGAAATAGAAGAATTGATAAATGAAAAATAAAAACAATAAAATGAAAAAACTACAAGCTTTGCTAATAGCCGTACTATGTTTTACGTCCATTAGCGTTTTTGCGCAACAAAAAACAGATAGCACTTTTGAGCCTGCAAAAGCATACAAAAAGCATTACAATGCGCTTTATATCTTGAACGAAGCAGAAGATAAAAAAATAAAGGGCATCCTTCGCAACATCAATAATGCACTAGGTGACCCACGGTTGAAAGGCAAATTGCAGATAGAAGTCCTTGCGTTTTCTGACGGTGTAGAAATGTATAAAAAGGCTAACAGCTATCAGGAATTATTGATTGCCCTCAAAGACAAGGGAGTTGTATTCGTCCAGTGTTCAAAAACAATGGAAGAACGAAAAATTGACAAGAACGAATTGTTTGATTTTGTGAACTACGTTCCGAGCGGTAACGGAGAAATTATATTAAGACAATACGAAGGCTGGGCAATTGTTCATCCTTAATCAGAAATATTTCAAAAACTTTAAATTAAATATTATGGAATTATCAATAGGATTTATAAATGACGTACACGGTTATCTTGAGCCACACCCAGAACTATTTTACGATAAGGATGGAGAATTTATAAAAACTGCTGGAGGATATGCAAGGATAGCTTCTATTTTCGAGCAGATACGAGATGAAAACGAGCATACGATATTTTTTGACGGAGGGGATACCTTTCATGGAACCTTACCCGTAGTAGCTTCAAAAGGCGAAGTACTAATCCCAATTCTAAACCAACTTGGTTTTAGCGCAATGGTGGGGCATTGGGATTTTGCCTACAAGCCAGAACATCTTTTAGCATTAGGTGAACTACTTAATTATCCAATATTGGGTGTCAATGTTTATAAGGATGACGGTACCCTACTGCTGAAACCGTATTCATTTATTGAGGTAGGTAATCAAAAAATTGCTGTAATCGGTATTTGTGCCAATATTATCGATAAGACGATGCCTGCTAAGTTCAAACAAGGAATTTATGTAACTGACGGAATGGATGAAATAAACGGTTATGTAAAAGAAGTAAAGGGATTGGGAGCAAGTTTGGTCATATTACTTTCGCACAATGGTTACCCGCAGGATATTGAATTACTTAAAAGTACAACAGGAATTGATATATGTTTAAGTGCGCACACCCACAACAGAATATATGAACCTGTAAAAGTAAAAGATACCATAATAATACAGTGTGGTTGCCACGGCTCTTTTGTGGGACATCTCAAACTTTCAATCGTAGATAATAAAATTACAAATTATCAATACAAGCTTATAGAAGTGAACGAAGATGTTGCGAGCCATAAACCAGTAGAGCATATTGTAAATGACATTATGGCTTCATACAGAAACTTGCAAGAAGATGTTGTTGGGAGAACGAATACCATATTACATAGGTATGATGCTTTCTCATCATCTATGGATAATCTGTTATTAAAAGCAATTAGCAAGGCTGCTGGTGTAAACATAGCATTTTCTAACGGATGGCGTTACGGTGCGCCTATCGATAAAGGAAATATTACGATGTGGGATTTGTACAGTATGGTTCCTATGAACCCAATCATTTCTACCGTTGATATGACGGGACAAGAGATCATTGATATGTTGGAAGAAAACTTTGAACGTACTTTTTCAGCTAATCCGATGAAACAAATGGGCGGTTACTGTAAACGATATTTAGGATTACAGATCAAATTCCACATTGAAAATCCGTATGGCTATCGTATTGAGGAAATCTACTACGAGAACGAACATTTAAAAAAACAAAAACCATATAAGGTTGCCTATATCACTGAACAAGGTGTGTCAGAAAAATATGGAACCAACAGAACACATTTAAAAATAACTGCGGTACAAGCTCTTGTTGATTATTTAAAAACAAATTCCTAATACCATAAATCTTTTTGCAATGAAAACCACATAGCTAAAATTATATCGGGGTTCTTACCCATTACGATTTTAATCTTAAACTAAAATCTATGGAAAAATACTATAATGAATGCGTACAGAAACTCGAAGAAAAAATCAAGGAGTTGACATTGGAAGTAGATGACCCAATCTTA
Organism: Flavobacteriales bacterium 32-34-25; assembly: GCA_002280815.1. GTDB lineage: Bacteria > Bacteroidota > Bacteroidia > Flavobacteriales > Flavobacteriaceae > Flavobacterium. The sequence continues at coordinate 2,301 of NCET01000005.1, forward strand.
CTGCCACAGGAAGTTATTGTGCTTATAGTAGATTGCTTATCAAAGTTAAAAGAATTTGTATTAAAACGAGGTTTTAAAAATAAACAAGAAGAAACCTACTTCTTTAAAAAGTTGAAACCTGTTATTCTGTCCAAATTAATTTATTACAATGCTATTTATAAGATAGAAACCAAAAAGCCTTATGGAAATGGGAAAACAATAAAGAAGTATATTGACAATGAATTAGCAAAACTAAAAAGATTTTTTGATAACAACCTCGAATTTTATAAGTATTATAGAACCAATAGCACCTATCTTGATGAGAGGTATTTTGTAAGAGGTGGTTATGATGTGAGATTAAGCATAGATACTTACTATTTTGAAACTGATCACAATTTTACAACTTCACACGACTATAAAGTAGCTAAAATAATTGCCAATGATTTGATACAAGTATATCTCGAAGACCAACTGAATAATAAAAATCAGAAAAAAGTATTTGATTATTCTTCATTAAATTGGACTGGAAGTAAAACTGCTTTAACCGAATTGGTTTACGGCCTATATTCACAAGGAGTATTTGATAATGGTAATGCCGATTTAAAACTGATTGCTAAAACATTCGAATGTACCTTTAATATTGATTTGGGGGATTTCTATCATACATTTATGGAGCTTAAATCACGAAAAGTGAACAGGACAAAATTTCTTGATAGTATGCGTGATACTTTGATCAAAAAAATGGATGAAGAGGATGAAGTAAAATAAACTTTCTTATTAAATTCCTCTTGATAGATGAATTGTAATAGCTTTTGTTTGTTCATTCTCTTCTGAAATTTTTATAGTTTGCTTCTGTTTTTCGGTTTGTTCTGCTGGTTCTTCTTTATGGTCTGGTATGATTGACAACTGTATCTTTCGTTCAACTGCAGCCAGTTCTGTTTTGAGTTCACTTAATCGGTTTTCTTTAGACCAAGTTCCGTTTATCACCTCCTTAAGAACAGGCAGGTCTTTTTGTATTTCTGTAATTTTCTTTTTTTCCTGTTCAATATAACTCGGTAATTTTTCCAGTGCATTAAGAAAATTCATAGCAGCCAGCTTTTCATCTTTAGCAATGACACCATTATTGTAAGTATATTTTATGTTTCCCTCACCCTGTACCAAAAATCGGTTTACCCGAATATCCACACCCTCTTTTTCCGAAATTTCAGTTTTTACCAACAGTGTAAAACCATACAAGCTACCTATTTCTTCATACTGACCTCCAGTTCGCGCCTTGTCTACAAGCTGATTGAGCTTTGTGCCGATTTGTTTAATATCCGCATTGGGTGGTAAACCCTCCAACTGTATAGGGTTTGAGGTTGTACCGTCCGGACGTTTTTGGACACGCCCTTGCAGGTTATGCCAGTCAAGGCTCATACGGTCAAAGCGAGATTGGGTTTTAGCAAGTTCAGCCGTATAGTCTTCCAATTTGTACTTCGCACTATACTTTGAACGGTTGAATGCCTGTTTTTCGCTTTCCAATCCTGCAATCTGTTTTTCTAATTTGGCTTTATCCAATAGGTCGGTATTTCCTGAGAGTATCGCTACATATTCCGAGAAATTCATTCCAGATTTTTCGTCCATACTGCCCTCGTCAATGGTTCGTTTGCCGAGATTATTATTTTTTAATTGGTCAATGAAAAGTTGCTTATTGTAAAGCAGATTAAACTTGTAGCTATCCAATGATTTTTCAACGGCATAGATAATCACATCTACTTTATTGTCCGCAAAGAACTTGGCAATCTCATTTCCTTTTCGGACTGCCCGACCGTCCCTTTGGGCAAGGTCGCTTGGTCGCCACGGCGTATCCAGATGATGGACTGCTACAGCTCTTTTTTGTGCATTCACACCAGTTCCTAACATACTTGTAGAACCGAATATTATGCGGATTTTTCCCTCGTTCATTCCTTTGATAAGCTCCTTGCGTTGCTTATCATTTTTCGCTTCCTGTATAAACCTAATTTCGTGTGAAGGTATGCCATGGTCTTCTACGAGCTTACGTTTGATTTCGGAGTAAACATTCCAGTCGCCCGGCTTGTAAGTTCCCAAATCAGAGAAAACAAACTGTGTTCCTTTCTGTGCATTGTATTGGCTGTAATACTTAGCAATGTTTGCTGCACAATGCGAAGCCTTGTTGTCGGGGTGGTCATCATATGCAGCGCTTACCATCCGCATATCCAAAGACATTTTACGAGCATAATCAGTAGCGATGAGCATTTTTGCTTTTTCTTCAGATGGAGATAAAGCTTCTCTTCCCAACAAAGTAGCATTTCCAGATTTAGCAAATTCCATCAAATTTTGTATAAACACTTCCTGATCGGGTGTAGGTGGTATGTTATATAATACCTCATTCTTGTTAGGGCGGTCAATGCCTATATCCCTAGCCGTTCGGTAATCCGTGATTTCCGAGTAAAATTGCGCCAACTCCGGCACTTTAATAAAATATCGAAAACGTTCTTTTGCTACGATGTTGTTGGCAACCGAAAATTCATAATCAGTCGTTTTCCTTGCATAGATAGCCGCCCACGCATCAAAAGAATGAATGCCTTGTTTTTCTAATGCCCGTGGTCGCAGGTATTTGAACAGCAGGTACAGTTCAGTCAAAGAATTACTGATCGTAGTTCCGGAAAGGAAAGTTACTCCCATATCCGCATTAATGCGTTCCTGAATGGTGCGGATAGCAAACAAAAGGTTGATTGCCTTTTGGCTTCCGTCAACATTACCTAATCCAGCAACTCTGGAATGTCTTGTGTTAAACATCAAGTTTTTGAATTGATGGCTTTCGTCCACAAACAAATGGTCAATGCCCATCATCTTAAAATCCACTACGTCATCTTTGCGATTTTCAATATCGTGTTGCAGGGTTTTGAGTTTAACTTCGAGGTTTTCTTTCCGCTTGATTACTCCAGCAAGCATACCTCTCGTCACTTCCTTGCCTTGTGATTGTAGTGCATCGAGGTTTCGTTCTACACTATCCAATTCGATTTGGAGAATTTCCTTTTGTATTTCGGGCGATTGCGGTATCATCCCAAATTGGTCGTGTGTGAGGATTACGCAATCCCAATCATTGTTTTTAATATCCCCGAAGATCCTCATCCGCTTTTGAGGTGTAAAATCCTCTTTGCCTGGAAACAGAATTTTAGAGTGTGGATAGGCAGTGCGGTAGGCTTCGGCAATTTCGTGAACATTGCTTTTCAGCCCGATAATCATAGGTTTATGGGCTAAGCCCAAACGCTTCATTTCCTGTGCTGCGGTACACATTACCAACGTTTTTCCTGCACCTACTTCGTGGTCGCAGATAGCACCATTGTTCAGTTTTATCATCCAAACGGTGTCTTTTTGGCTCGAATACAAGTCTTCAATACCTAATGCCTTACGGTCTAAACCCGGAAAGTCCTGATGGCTTCCGTTATAGTTCGGTCGAACGAAGCAATTAAAAGTATCGTTGTATTGGTCGGTCAGCCTGTTTTTAAACTCATCGTTTTGGGCGTGTAGCCATTCGGTAAAGGCGGTACGGATTTCGTCAATCTTGGTGTTCGCCATTTGTATGGCTTCCATATCCCGTACCTTGACTTCTTGGTCGCCAACCGTAATTTTTTTAGTAATATCAGGCGTGGTATTGACAAGGGCGTGTTTAAGCAGGGCAATACCGTCAAACGTCCGGCTTTCAGCTTTGACAGCGTATTTTTCCCATATATGCAAATTCTTACGGTTGCACTTTACGGAAAAGTCATCCGAACTTTCAGAATAATGAACTAGTACGTCCGTATCAAAAAGATGTGAAGCAAAACGGGCATAAATACCAGTGGGTATCCAGCGTTCACCTAAATTAAAATCGAGTTCCTCAAACTCAATTCGTCTTGGTCGGGCTTCTTCCAAAACAGTAAGGCTTGTTTTGGCTTCGATATCATTGGGATTGTTTTCAATGTAGTTCTGTATCTCTTGGGCTTTTTCTACCACGTTCCCTGCAATCCAGCGTTCAGATATTTCATATTCTTTTTGCAAAGGATTGTAGTAAATACGACCGTGTAATGCTTCTTTTAAAGCCTCGTCCGTCATACCGCTGATTTCGGACATATAGTCCAAATCCACGCTTCCGTATTTGTTCAGCGCAGCCGCTAACGCTTCTTCGGGATTGTCCGTTGTTATGGTTAAGGTAGAAAAACTTACAGGGCGACTGAATATATCGGCCTTGTGTACCACGCCACCAACCACACGTTCCAAATAAGGTATTTCCTTTCCGGAACTGTCCGTTTTGATGAGCTTGATATTATCGGCAATGTTGAGGTTTCCGTGCCTTTTGACAAAGGCATCGTATAATTGATTAAGATTTTCTCTTTCTTCTTTATGTTCGGTCTGAAGCTTCGCCTCCTTATTGTAAAGATCTTGGTAAACATCACGTAACGCAATGTATGCTTCGGCTCTTGCTTTCTGTGAAGTCGGTAATTGCAAAGGATGAAAAATTGCTTTTTCATTTGATGTATCTACATCTTGCAGATGACCGACCCAACCATTATCTGCGACTAGGCAATCGTTACGGTAGAATGGATGCAGTTTGCCACTATAAGGAGCAGATTCTGGAATAGTATCGGGAACGACTGGCTTATCAGTTTGACCATTCCCGTTTATTGTTGAAAACAGGTCGCCGATGGTTTCCTGTTTTTTGCCATTGGTAGATGGGCTTCCGTTGGCAGTTCTATTGGTAATCGGAGGTGTATAAGGTTGCTGTATCGCACTACTGAAAAGGTCAGGTTGACGACCCATTGCACCTCTTCTTTTATTGGTGCTTTGCCTTTTAACTTGTGTCGTTCTTTTGGGTGAAGCAACAACCATTACAGGTTCGTCCGCATTTTCAAACATGTCGAAAATGCTTAATTGTTTTAATTCCTGCGGGCTTTCCCGATTGATTGATAAAGGTTGTATTTCCGCCTGAATGGTTACAGGTTCGACAATTGGAGGTGTTACCTTAGGAGTAGCAGGAATTTGTATTATAAGTTCATCGTCCAGTTCGCCTTTGTACAAACCTAAATTCAGGTGCTTTCCAAAATCTTCGGAAAGCATTTGTTTGAGGTCTTTGGCAATTCCGGCAACGCCGTCTTTGTGCGTATAAATTAATGCCGGTTTCCCATAAGGGTCGGTATCTAATTTGCGGTCGGTATGTACAATTCTTGTGCTGTCCTGAAAAAGAGCATTGCCAGGCGTATTGTATTCTGTTTGCTTGCTCTGGCAAAAGAGTTCTTCTCCTTCTGTCAAATTTTGCTTTGCCGTATTTTTTTGAAGGATAATCAAATCACTGCCAACTTCCGTTCCTGCATATTCAGTAAACAAATTGTTGGGCAATCTGACCACCGAAACCAAATTATTATCCTGCATTAACGCCCTGCGTATTGGTTCGTTCTTTGGACTGTTTAAAATTCCTTGTGAAGTAATGTAAACTAACAAACCACCCTCACGGAGCATATCAGCACCTTTCAGAAAAAAGTAATTGTGGATGCTTCTAGCAGCCTTTACTTTGGCTGTGTCTTTGCTTCTGGAATAGGAAAGATCAAACACCGATGTGTCGCCGAACGGAATGTTACTCGCAACAACATCATAGCTTTTTTTTTCCTTTTCGGGGATTTCCTCAAAGCCGTTCACGCGGATGTTACTTTCGGGATAAAGCTGTTTTAAAATTTTACCGGTGAGTAGGTCCTTTTCATAAGCGGTAACATTTGCCGATTGATTTTCCGAAAAGGACTGTATGAATGAGCCAATCCCTGCTGATGGTTCAAGGAATTTATCAATGTTCAGACCGCTTTCACGCAAGCTTATGCAAATCGTGTCAATGACCTGTGGCGGTGTATAAAAAGCCGTAAGCACAGAACTTTTAAAACTATCTACATATCTGCGGTATTGTTTATCGTCTTCTGAATTTTCTTTGAGTAGCTGGTGCAGTTCCTGCGTAATTGGGAAAAGGTCGTGTTCCGTTTTTCTCCAATGATTGATGTCTATATCATTTACAATGGGGTTCAATACGAATTTAAGACCGCCAAATCCGCTGTATTGCATCATTAGAAGTCTTTCGCCTACGGTGGCTTGTCGTTTCTCCTTTTCCAGTTTAAAAGCAATTCGCAGGGCATCAATGTTCTGTTGGAGATGCTGCTTTTTACTGAAGCCCATGTTTCTGTATCCATATTGAGATGGTTCCCGTAATTTCGGTATAGAGCAGGTCAAACTCATAACTGTACGCGAAGTCATCGGTTAGCTCGTATCTGGAAAAAACAGGCGTGCAGACAGGAAACATTTTAAGGGCAAATGGTTGCAGTTCCTCGTCTGCCATAATAGTATCAAACTCATTGCAGACAACCTGAAAAACAGTGTCAAACCTGGAGAAATAGAGGTTTTCAAACAGGATGTAATTGGCTATTTCATTGCATTGTTCAATAGTATTTCCTGAACTAAAAGCACCCTCGTAAGCATTAGCCGCCCACGAAGAACGTTGCTCAATAAATTTTTGGTCATTCGCTTTTTCGGGGAAGCTAGTGTTTAATAATTCTTGCAGTCGTAACCTGAAATACGATAGGTCTTTTTGTTGTGTATCCATACTATAATTTTGTTTAGGTATTTTACTTGAACCATAAAATTATAGCAGTAGATTAGAGCCTTTAAGAATGTGGCAGTATTTGGCTTTAAGAGGTAGAATTTGTCATAGCAATAACTGAGCAGGCTATTTTGTACAAAAGATTTATTTTAGAATTAAAATTTTAATATATTTGCACTGAAAAAGGAAATGGTGTTCTTCCTTAACCAACCGCTTAAGTAGCTGATGACGCCTGATTAATCATTAATTATTAATTAATCAGGTATATTATGTCAAAAAATCAGCGTTCCATTATTAACAGCGTTTCGCTTTTTACCAAAATATTTTTCAGAAAATATCCTTCATTGCCTTATGTATTCAAATGGCTTTGTATAAGCTTAACTATTGGGCTGACTGTAGGTTCTGCATCGGCGGGTTTTCTAATTTCGCTGGACTGGGCAACTAATTTTAGAGAAAATAATCAATGGCTTATAGTACTGCTACCTATCGGTGGACTGCTGATCGGTTTACTATACTACTATTATGGTAAAGATGCCGAGGCTGGTAATAATCTTTTGATAGATACCATCCATGAACCACAGAAATTAATTCCGTTCCATATGGCTCCTTTTGTATATTTAGGGACGATGGCAACCCATTTTTTTGGCGGTTCAGCTGGAAGGGAAGGTACAGCTTTGCAGATGGCAGGAGCCATTGCAGACCAGTTTAGTAAACCTTTTAGACTTTCTTCTTCAGACCGTACTATTCTTATCATATCCGCCATTGCAGCAGGTTTTGGTTCTGTGTTTGGCACACCTCTAGCTGGAGCAGTCTTTGGTCTGGAAGTTTTTCTAATTGGTCGTATCCGCTACAATGCTATCTTCCCAGCTTTTACAGCAGCCATTTTTGCCGATTGGATTACCCGTCTCTGGCAAGCTAAGCATACACACTACCATATCAGCATTGTTCCTCAACTCGAATTTTTACCTGTGATTTACAGTATCATTGCTGGTGTCGTTTTCGGCCTATGCGCAGCATCATTCAGTAAAATCATTCATTGGACAGGAAATCAGTTTAAAAAACGAATAGCATTTCCGCCATTGCGACCTTTTGCAGGAGGTATTATTGTGGCTTTAGCAGTATTGGCTATTGGCACAACCAAGTACATTGGCCTTGGCATTCCTACAATTGTACAGGCATTTGAAGTGCAGCTGCCGCCTTATGACTTTGCAGTTAAAATGGCTTTTACAATCGTGACGCTTGCGGCAGGATTTAAAGGTGGAGAGGTTACGCCACTATTTTTTATCGGTGCCGCATTAGGCAGTGCCTTGTCTCTTATAATCCCATTGCCTGTGGGACTACTGGCGGGAATGGGATTTGTTGCGGTATTTGCCGGAGCAACCAATACGCCGTTGGCCTGTATGCTAATGGGCATTGAGCTGTTCGGATCAGATTGCGGCATTTACGTAGCTATCGCGTGTGTAGTGTCCTATCTTTTTTCCGGACATAACAGTATTTATGGCAGACAGGTAGTAGGTGAAGCTAAACACAGTCGCTTCAGTAACTACTCAGATAAAACAATATCTAGTCTAAAATAAAATTTAAAGCCATATAGAAAAGTGTCAATTATTAAAGATCTATTTCAAATACGGTCAAAAATCCCAAAAATTATCTTTTTGGCAAAAACTTTGAAATAGCAGTTTAAGCGATCAATTACTCAAAGTTGCCAAAGCACAAAAAAGACAGCAGGCAAATATTTTCAATGTTAACGCAGGTTATCTGAACGGTGGAAATATAGCATATAATGTATCGGAACTTCTACCATCCAAAATTACAATATGCCTTGAACTAATAGATGAACAACTAAAATTACAAGACTTTCTTAAAAACCGTGAAATGGAACTGCAAGATGCAATAAGCATTTTGATACATCCCGAAATACAGGTTATAAAATGATAGATAAATTAAAAAAATTCGATACTCATTTGTTTTTCTACATCAATGAAAAGCACAATGATTTCTTTGATGTGATTATGTACTGGGCAAGCCATAAATGGTTTTGGCTTCCATTCTATCTTGCTCTTGCTGTGTTTTTGGTTAGGTTCTACAAAAAAGTGAGTATTTATGTTCTTCTTGCTATCGGTGTTGCAATTACAATATCTGACCAGATAGCATCATCTGTCATAAAACAATGGGTGCTAAGATTAAGACCTTCTCACGAACCTGCATTAATTCAATACATACATTTGAGCAAGGCAGGTCCCGGGGGAATGTATGGTTTTGTGTCCTCGCATGCTGCAAACACAGCTGCTCTTACCATTTTTCTAATTTTGATTTTACCTCCTCGCTATAAATTATTAAAAGCATCCATCGTTTCTTGGGCTTTGCTGGTCTGTTATAGTCGAATTTACAACGGGGTTCATTATCCTCTGGATGTAATTGGCGGTATACTTGTTGGCATATTTTCCGGCTATATTATTTATTTATTTACAAAAAGAAATATCAAAAAAGAGTATTAGTATGGAAAAATTTAAGCATCGAAATACCAATATCAGAGTAGATGAGTTAATGAAAAGCCTTCAACTGTTGTTATTATTATTAAAGAAGTTTTGCAGTTAAGAACACTATAAGTTTTATTGATTTAGAATTTGAAGCATTCTACTAACCTCAATATCCATTCTCGAAAAGGCAAACCACTTCTTGCCCAAGTCTTTCAGTGATGCTCCAATATGGTAAAGCTCCACATCGTCAATTATTATAAATCGGTCGTGAGCATTAGAGAAAACTTTAATTTCAATCCGAGGATATTGACTATTGTATCGTTGCAAGTCTAACCGTAATTGATTGCTGATGTTTTTGGTGTAAATAGTTGCAGTAACGTCATTATCTCGTTTGCTCAATAAAGTAAGAACCTTATCGTCCACATAATTATCCAACAAAATGATAGAGGTTTTGGCACTTCGTATAATATTAGAAACAAAGCTATAAGCATCGAAAATTTGTCCATCATAGAAAATCCCTTTTTCGCTGTGGAGTTTATCGCTTTCCAAAGCCTTAAAAATCTCTTCAAATTTTTGGTCAGCTTCTAATTGTTTCAGTTCAATTTTATCCAGACGATGAAAAAGCGAAGCATTGCTCATTAGCATTCTTCGCATTTCAACAAAAGCATTCATAATCTCAATGCTGACCTTTATTGCTACCGTTGAACGGAGTACCGAAGCCAGCATTGCAATACCTTGTTCAGTGAAAACGTAGGGCAGATAACGCCTGCCACCATAATTCAAACTTGAGGTCACAAATTGTGACCTCAAGTTGATGGCATCAAATTCCTCCTGTTTCAATTGGAAACGAAAGTTTTCAGGGAAGCGACCTGCATTACGTTTTACTGCCTGATTAAAGACTTTGGTTTCTACCTGATAAATCCTTGCAAGGTCGCTGTCAAGTATCACTTGTTGCCCTCTTACAGTATAAATTTGGTTTTCAATTTCCTTGCTGGTAATGATAAGTTTATTTTCCATCACTTTTTGTAGTTTTTATTTTGGGCAAACTCAAAGGAACTTTTGGCATTTTCATTCAATACGATATAAGCATCGAATTTCTTTCCGGCTTTGCTTTTCATTCCTTTGATAAGTGAAGTTTTCTTTTTATTGACAAGATTTTCAATATCGGTTATGCCGATTTGTACGCCACACACATTTCGAAACTGTACCCAATTACAAGCCTCATCAGGACACTTCACGATTTTATCACGGATAATGAGTTGCTGGCTTTTGCATTTCGGGCAAATGAGTTTTGGCAAGTTGTTTTTGGCAATGGAAGTCTGCAATAGCTCATTGGTAATAGATGAGGCGTAATTTTCCATTTCCTTTTGAAAAACCTTTGCATCCGCTTCGTTGTTTTCGATTTTCTGCAATGTGAGTTCCCATTCGGCTGTCATTGCCACGTCTGCAATTTTGCGATTTTTGACTAATTCGTAAACCTGTAATCCTTTCTCAGTTGGTATTAAAGATTTCTTATCTCGTTGGATATAATTTCGAGTAAATAGGGTTTCGATGATGGAGGCCCTTGTAGCGGGAGTGCCAATACCGATGTTTTGCAACGCTTTCCGTTCGTCTTCATTTTCTATTTCTCTTCCAGCACTTTCCATAGCTGATAAAAGTCCTGCTTCGGTATAAAGTACAGGTGGTTTGGTTTTCTTTTCGAGAACGGAAGCTTCTTTTATTTTGAGTTCATCGCCCTTATTTAGTTCAGGTAAATCCTGTAGAGGCTCAGTATCATCATCGGAGAAATTCCCTTTGATGGAACGCCAACCAGGTTCAATTATCTTACAGCCTTTTGTGATAAAATCATAATGCAATGCCTGTAAAGCAACATCGGTTATCTCCTTGATGCAGGCTTGTGAAAGGGCTTCGAGCAATCGAAAGGCAATCATATCATAAACAGAGTTTTCCTTTGCATTCAGTGCTGAAGGAATTTTATCTGTAATCAATAATCCGTGGTGGTCGGTAACCCGCAAATCATTTACAATACGTTTATTGAAGCGTCCCCATTTCATTTTTGTAATCGCTTGTTTGCAGCTTTCTCTGTCCTGTAAAGCCCTTACAAGATTGGGTATTTCTGCCCACATATCTTCGGGAATATATTTGCTTCCGGTTCGAGGGTAAGTGATAAACTTCTTTTCGTAAAGACTTTGGGCAATATTAAGGGTTTCGTCAGCAGAAAGATTGAGTTTTTTATTCGCTTCTTTCTGCAATCCTGTCAAGTCAAATAACAAAGGCGGTTGCTCCGTAACGCTTTTGGTTTCTACTGATGTAATTGTTGCAGTTTCGCTTCGTTGAATGGCTTTCAGCGTATCAGCGGCAAGTTTTTGGTCTTCCCATTTTGTTTTGGAAATACTTTTAAAATCTATCAACTCTTTATTATGCGATAGCTGTATCTGCCAATAATTCTTAACCTTGAAATTTTTGTTTTCCAGATAGCGCTTGCATATCAAAGCCAATGTAGGCGTTTGTACTCTTCCGAGTGAATAGACGCCATTTCCTGCGGCTATACTCAATGCCTGTGTAGCATTGATGCCCACGAGCCAATCGGCACGGCTTCTACCTTGTGCTGCTTGGTATAATCCGTCAAATTCTTTTCCTGGTTTTATGTTTTCAAATCCTTGCTTGATGGCTTTTTCGGTCAACGAACTTATCCAAAGGCGTTCAAACGGTTTTTTGCATTTCAGGTATTCGTAGATGTAACGAAATATCAATTCGCCTTCACGGCCTGCATCGGTAGCCACAATAATGCTCTCGCTTTTATTGAAAAGCTGTTCAATAATTTTTAGTTGCTTTAACGCTCCTGTATCGGCTGTATAGCCTTTATCTTTTTTTACTTTCCGAACAGTTAATAAAAAAGGATTGGGCAAAATTGGTAACACTGTTTTATCAAATCCTGAAATTCCATAATCTTCGGGCATTCCCAACCCTATTAAATGTCCGAATGCCCAGGTAACAAAATAGCCGTTGCCTGTCAGGTAGCCGTTCTTTTTATCGTATGCTCCCAAAAGTCCGGCTATTTCCCTTGCTACGCTTGGTTTTTCTGCTATGATTGTTTTCATACTTTAAGATATTTTTTTGCCTCTGGTTTTTGCTGGAGCTTTGGGCCTTTCCTGTTGTTCCTGCTGTTGTTTGTTTTTCGGTGTTTGTTGACCAGACTTCAAAGGCTCTTTGATATTTTTGGTGGCCTCATTGGTTTTGCCTTCAGAATTGACCGCAGTTTGCGTTTTATGAGCTTCGGTCGGTTTTATCCTTTCCTTATATTGATTTGGAAATTCAAAATTGGTTTTTCCATTTTCTTTATTGAAAGTGATATAACCTTGATATGGTTGTCCTTTTTTATCCTTCAATCCATCAATGTAGATGGTTTGACCGTTTTTGAAATCTTTGTGTTGCTCGTCGGTTAGTTCTTTTCCTCGGAAAGTTTTTGGAACTTCCTGTGTTTGATTTTGTTGCTTGCTTTGCTCATTATTCTGTCCGTTGCTTTGCGTTTGCCTGTTAGAATTATTGCGGTCAAACAGAAACTCTACATATCGCTTATCTGCATTGAATTGAACCGTTGCCGAAAATTCAGTTCCTTTCGTAGAAACCATACCTTCTAAATAAAGTGGTTTGCCTTCCAGTAGAGTTTGCTTTTGCTCATCATTCAGTTTTACACCTTTAATTTCATCGGGAATTTTTATAAAATCCGTCCTCAATGCAATTACATCATTCGTTAGTCTGTCTATACTAATAATAGACGGCATCAGTTCGCCAGTTTTGGAATTTTTCAAATCTACTACACGCCCCATATTACCAGTTTCGAGCAGGTTCTTTTTGTCTTCATCCGTAAACTTGTGTCCGAAAAACTCAAAATGCAAATTGGGTTCTTTTTTGATGCCGTGTATTCCTACCACAACTTTTCCGTCTTCGGCTTGCTGTAAAGACAAGCGGGCATCTGTACGAAGAATTGTACCGCCGAGGTTAACACCAATCGGTAGTAGTTCGTTTGTTTTATAACCTTTCAATAAAGGTTCAAGTAGGTTTCTCTTTTCAAGGTATTCCTTGCTTAATCCGAGATTGGTCATAGTATCCCAATCAATCTGTTCTGGTTTGTAGCGGTATTCGCTTGCTTCCTGTGTTGCTTGTGTTGTTGCCATATTATTTTGATTTACTTGTTTCTTATCCGATTGCTGTTCTATTTTTACTTCGTGCTCTTTCATTATTTTTTCGCCTTCAGGAGTTGGCTTGTCAACCTGCTTTTGCATTTCCTGTGCTTTTTCAACAGCGATAGGTGTAGGTACTTTGAAGAATGAAAAATTGGTAGGGTTTTTTAGCTGGCTGAAAAAATTGGAGAAGAAATTGGAGAAGAAATCACCGCTTTTATCCACACGCATAAATTGGGTTTGGTTTTTCTTGGTGGGGTCAACAGTTTCCATTTTTCCGTTTTCGTCTATACTCTTTACAGCTTGGATTTTCATTTTTTCTTTATCCAGCACCAGCAATATGTCCGATAACTGTTCGGGCATTTCCTGCTTATTTGTTGTTTCTTCGCTCATAATCTGAAAAATTTAAAGTTTACCGCCGAATGTAAATTAAGCGTTGGCTGTATTGCCCAATGTGGCACTCAAAGGCAGTGTTTGTCACTTATTGGCGTTCATCTTAATTGTGGGTGGGTTAAAGCTATCTCTGATGAATTGATGAACATCAGACAATTTGTAATAAAGCTTTCCACTAATAGTGTAATAGGGCAGTTTGCCGATGGAGCGATACCGTTGCAGGGAACGGTTGCTAATTTTCAGCATCTGAAGTAAATCCTGATTGTCTAGCAATTCCTCGCCATCTATGCTATTACGCTTCTTCTGTAATTCATCTATATTATCGCCCAGCATATCAAGACGACCCATCAGGCGTTCCATCCACGCCAAAAATTCCATTCTGTCAATATTCATAGGGATATACTTTTAGGGGTTCATACCTATTTTTTACCTGTCTTTAGCTTTCTGCCTTTTTCTATATAGCTTTTACCTTTTGCCATAAGCTCCTGTACAAATTCATCACTGCACTGTATGGCATTTGCGTTGAGCATATCTTTGATAGCTCCAATCGTATAGAAATACTGACCGTAGATTTTTGAATGTGCTATTTCGCCTTTAGTACGCATACGCCAAAGTGTTTTCTCGCTGAGGTGGAGATATTGGCATACCTCGTGGTTATTGAGCCACAATTCATCATAACTTTTATCTTCCTGTTTTTTCAGATAATCAGCAATGGCATTAATACGGCTGTTGAGCTGTTGCCAGGCTTCTTCTTCAATGGTTATTATTTTCATTGCACAACATTTAAAGTTCACTATGCAAAATTGGGAAAGGTGGCAGTGTTTGTCTGCCAATGCTTGCCAATTGGTTTTGCAGTTTTTTTTAAATTTTTACAATTAAGGAAAACCCTTGTTAAACAAGGGTTTTACGGGATTTTGGATATTTTGTAATGAAGTTTTGAGAGCATTTGCCAATTGGCAGATATGGGCAAAGAAAAAAGCAGTACATTTTGGTACTGCTTTCAAATGGTTATTTTTGATATAACTAAAGGTCTTTATCCATATATTCTTCGAGGGATATTTTAAGCTGGTCTAAAAATGCTGTTCGGGAACCTGCTCTTGTTTTCATTCGGTGGAAAGAATGATGAATATCATTTAAGGGAGTTCGGAATAGCACTTGAAAAATCAAAGCTAATTTTCGGATGCCTATTTTTCCGTATGCAATGGAATTTGAAGCATACAGAGCATATATGAGTTCGATAAGTGCATTTTGAGAATTTGTCCAAGAAATATCCTTGTTTGCATCTAAATTTTGTAAAATCGTATCTGGGTTTTCTTCGGGATTGATTTTGCTGAGCATATAAGTATAAAGTAATTCATTGGCAATAATATGTGCTATCTTATTATCATAATACGTTGAGAAACTAAGGTCTATTTCAAATACACCGCTCTTTAAACCATCGTGATAATTGATCTTTCCAAGCTTGAAATAAGTATGGTCACGATCTGTTCTACCAGCACGGTAGTATCTGTAAAAATCTTCATTGCAAATATTTTCTTTATATTCTGATTTGAGGTTTTTTAATAGGTTCTCATAATAGTTTTGATGTATTTTGCCGTTATTGACAGGACAGGTTGTTTCTATGCGGAATACTTTATTGTAGTAAATTAGCTTTCCTAATATTTGCGGTTTAATATTCCTAAAAAATTCAATCTCCTGGTTTTGATCCCTAAATCCGGCTTGTAAGACTTTGGTTTTTATGGCACATAACATTTCGTTGAGGAACAACGTCATTTGATAAGCCTCATCCGCTGTTGGCATCATTTGAGAAGATAGTTTGTCTTCTTGATAATGAATTTGCGATAATATTTTATTCAACACGATTTCCATAGCATAGTCGTTTAGAGGTTCTCACAATTTGTTTCGGAGTTTCATCTATTGTTGATATGTCAAAATTTGGGAATAATATTGAAACTATTATCACAGTTTCTCCCCAGTGGGGAGATTTTATTTGTTATTAAGTAGAAGGAAAGGGTAAAAATAAAGGATAAATAACCAATACTCTTTACCCTTTATTTTTTATATTTGCAATATTGATTTACAAGGTAATCAGGTGAAAACAAGTGCAGTAAGCACCATTACTAAATCGTTACCGATAGAGTTTTTCTCTCTTGTAAACTACTCTTTATTAGTATGCATCCGACGAACCCGTATTGTGTAGTTTGGCATTTTGTCAAGTAAGTTAACCGTTCGGATTCCGGAACTTAATCCAGTTATTTGGAAGCAGTTGATAAAGATCTTTATGCTTATGTGATTGGATCCTTTCAAAGACATCTTTCAGCCATTCTTGTTCATCAATACCGTTCTTCTTACACGTAGCCATAAAGGAGTACATAGCTGCTGTCATTTCTGCTGCCTGGTGGGAACCAGCGAACAAAAATGCTTTTCTTCCGATTGCAAGAGGCCTAATTACGTTCTCCGCGAGGTTATTGTCGATCTCAATCTGACCATGCAATGCATACGCACTCAGTCCTTCCCAGCGAGATAAGCTGTAAGCAATGGCCTGACCCAGTGGACTTTTAGGGATTACGAGTGGGAGCTGTTGTGTCATCCACTCCTTTAATTCCAAAAGAACCGGAACTGACTTTTCCTGTCTTAACTTTGTCTTTTCTTCCCAATCCAGTTGCTCTTCCCGCATTTGTTGTTCGAGAGCGTAGAGAACTTGCATGCGTTCGAGCACGTAAGTAGCTCTTTCCTTATCATATTTAAGAGCGTCTACGAATCGGCGGCGAGAATGAGCCATGCAGTAGACCAAAAGAATGTCAGAATGATTACCAAAAAGCTTTTCGTACACCGAATAGCCATCCACTTGCAGTATACCGGTATATCCCTCCAGCATCTGCCTGGGCCCACTTTGATCGCGACCTTTCCGGTAGTCAAACAGCGTAAGCTTATCACAAGGGGCATTATATATCCACATGTAGCCCTGATGGATCCCATTTTTATGATCTCTATCAAGCACTTTTAGTGGGGATTCGTCTAGCTGTAAATATTTCTGGTTGAGAACCAACAGTTTCAAGAGCTCCCATAAGGGAGCCAGGTGCTGCCAGCCTCGCATAATCCAGTCAGAGGCCGTGGAAGCAGGAACATTTACTCCTAACCGTCTGTATTTGTCTATCTGCCGGTGAAGGGGAAGCCCAAAAACATATTTATCAACAACCATTTGGGCAATAACTGCTTCCGAAGGAATGCCCTTATCTATTACACGGTCTGGAAGAGATGCGGTTATGATGCCCTCACCATTGGCACGGGCATATTTGTAACGGATATAACGCTTCACAAAAAACTCAGCAGGAATCAGGTCTAACACCTCAGTGACCTCTTCTCCGATTATAGTGCAGCCGGTAACGTCTTCGGTAGGTTCAATGATGATGATCTCACGGCGTAAGTTCTCAGGAAGCAGCATTCTCCCCGTTCCCTTTTCACGTTTTTTAGCGGGAGTTTTTTCCTTTACAACTTCAACTGCTTGCTCAGAAAGCTCCTCTTGTTGCTGCTGGTCGGTTCCTAGCTCAAACAGGTCAATCTGTTTTATATCTGTGTGTATGCTGGCAAGTTTTTCGTTCTTTTTGCCGAATATATACCGCTTGTATTTATCAAGCTCAAAGTTCAAGGCCAGGATCTGCTCATCCTTTTCCGATATTAATTCCAGCGACTTTTTATGTGCAGCAAGCGCTTGTTCATAAAGTAATTTATAGTCCGTCGCCGTGTCTTCCATACCCGAAGATACGGCTTAAAATACGCCCATACAAGCTATTATGGCACTTTTTTCACGAATTTCCCGTCTTGTTTTGTGTGCTGATAACGTTTTCTGAGGCGGACGGAATCCAGCATTACGCCCTGTAAAAGAAGTGTCAGTTGCTGGCTGGTGATGGCTATATTTTCTGACTTTGGCCATTCAAAAGTGCCCTGTTCCAGCTTTTTGACATACATGGCAAACCCGTCCCGGTCCCACTGCAAGAGCCGGATTTGATTAAGTCGTTTACCTAAGAAAACGAAAACATCGCCGCTCGATGGATCAAAGCCTAATTCATTCCGGACCAGACCCGCCAAACTGTATATACCATAGCGCATGTCAGTTGGGCTCCGGTACAGGAAGTACCGGCAACTATTAGATAAGGCCAGCATTTTAAAGAATGAGCTTCCTTATAAATGATGCGTCCAAAGAACCGAATAGCTCTATACGTGCTCCGGATGGAAAAGTTATTGCGGCCAGCGCCTGTTGGTCTGGCGCAATTAATCCTGGTTGCGGAACTGATATCTGACTGAACCCACGGGCCGGTGCCACAGTGGCCACATTCTTGCCGCGGAATTTTTTAACCCAGTAATTGAATTTATGGTACCCCATACCATTCTGATTGCAAAAAGCCTGTTTGCTTATCCCTTGCGTCTGCCACTGATCGTACAGTTCGCGCATTTTTTCTGTCTCATTTTTCATGAAACAAGATTACGAACTACATCCATCTGTTAAAATATGGTTCTATCGGACGCATACCTTTATTAGCCACTTTTGGTTATATTAATCTTTTTGTTAAAAAAAGATCGGAAAATATATACAGATAGAATCGATTTTTAGTGGTTCACTTTCACCCGCTGAAGGTGGGTCACTTTGAGCCGTTGCGCTATGCTCACTTTAATCCGCTGAAGGTGGTATACTATAGCCGTTTTTTGCAGCTAAGACCGTTAATTGTTTTGCTTCGATATTATCTTTTGCTTCTTTGCTGATAGCATACAAGGCATTTTTATCATTGCGATTGATCGTGTGTGTAGCCACTACTAATTTATGCTCTTGATCCACGGCTGCCTGCACATTATAACCCACTTCTACAACAACTCCTCTTACCAATAAGGCTCTCGCATCTGGATCTGTTGTGCTTACTTGTGGTTCTTGGCTTTGAGCCAGCTGATCTTGTAAGGCTTGGTATTTTATCTTATGTTGCTGTAATCGAGCTAGTTTTTCTTGCACATCACCAAGGCTTATCGCTTCATCTTCGGAGGCATCGGTCTGCTCAAATTCTTCTAGCAATGCCTTGCTTTTTTGTGCTATGTAATCCAAGTGGCGTTGGATCTTTTTAGGATTGTAATTATTTTTTTTGCTGTTGTTGCCTCTAATTTTGGTGCCATCTACGGCGATTACTTTTCCGCCTACTAATCCTACATCTTTCAGAAATGAAACAAATAGTTTAAACAGATTTTGTAGCGCCGTCGCATTGATTTTACGAAAGTCGGCTATGGAATGGTAATTGGGATGTAGTCCCTGCAACAACCATTGCAATTCTATATTTCGGATGGCTTCACGCTCAAGCTTTCTGCTGCTGCGAATGCCATTGAGGTAAGCGTAAAGATAGAGTTTGAGAAATAAAGAATCACTAAAAGATGACCGACCTTCTTTCTTTTTATCCGAGGAAGTTAAAGAGCGAACACCTAGTTGCTGAAGATCTAATTTTTCTACAAAAGCATCTATAAATCGGACATCATTATCGGTAGCAATTGCAGCTTCTAAACTAGAGAATGTAAGTTGATGTCTGTCTAAACCATTGATTATAGGCATAAAACCGTGAATTATGAATACCTTATGAATTTATGAAATATTAACTATATTTGAAAGGAGTTTGTGTACTTTTTTCACAGACTGACGTTATAGCCAATTTTAAAACAGACACAGAATGAAGAGAATTTTAACACTATTAGCCTTTTTTCCATTGACCTTGATGGCTCAACAAAGCGACTTTGGTAACTGGTTAATCTATTTTGGCGACAAAAAAATAGACAATCGTTGGAACTGGCATCACGAAGTACAGTACCGAAACTTCAACTTTATTGGGGACACTGAACAATTACTTTTAAGAACAGGTATCGGCTACAACCTAACAGAAAATAATAACAACATTCATCTTGGTTACGGTTTTATTTATAGCGAACCCTACATTGCAGGTACTGAGAATAAGGCTAACTTCAATGAGCACAGAATTTATCAACAGTTCATCACCAGACAGAGTTTTGGTCGAATTTCATTACAACACCGCTATCGTTTTGAACAACGATTTTTTGAAGATGATTTTAGACTTCGGTTAAGATACTTCTTGTCTACAAACATTGCCTTGAATCACAAACAAATGCAGGACAAGACTGTTTATCTTTCGATTTACAATGAAATTTTCGTGAATACAGAGCAAAACTTTTTTGACCGCAATCGATTCTATGGTGGTGTTGGATATAGGTTTTCCAAAACTGTACGAACAGAAATTGGCGTAATGAATCAAACAACTAACAGTGTGTCAAGAAACCAATTGAATCTAATAACATTCGTAAACTTTTAAAAAAACGGAAAAGCCGAACACCGTTTTACAAAGTAGGCAAAATTAAACAATAAACATAATGACAAAAAAGTTTTTAATCATTCCAGGGCTTGCTCTCGCTTTTTTAACAGCTTGTAACAACCCAAAACCGAGTGAGACCTCGGCAAATGAATCAGCAGTGAATCAAGCCAAAGCATTGGTACAAGAAGTGCTAACCAAAGAGCAAAGGGACGCTCTTACTCCAGACCAAATCATTCAGACTTTCAAAGAAGGTAACGAAAGGTTTGTAAATAATGATATTACTGCCAGAGACCATTCGGCACAAGTAAGAAAAACTGCTAGTGGCCAGTTTCCAAAGGCAGTTGTACTTTCTTGCATTGACAGTCGAGTACCTGTTGAAGATGTCTTCGACAGAGGGATTGGAGACATTTTTGTTGGCAGAGTTGCAGGTAATTTTGTAAACGAAGACTTACTTGGAAGTATGGAATTTGGTTGCAAAGTAGCAGGTGCAAAAGTTATTCTTGTACTTGGACACGAACATTGTGGAGCAGTAAAATCTGCCATTGATGATGTAAAGTTGGGCAACATCACTGCAATGTTATCTAAAATTCGTCCAGCAGTTGAGAAAGTTACTTACGAAGGCGACCGTACATCAGGTAATCCAGAGTTCGTGCATCAAGTATGTGAGAGTAATGTAAAAAATACCATCGAACAAATCAGACAAAATAGTCCAATTTTAAAAGAAATGGAAGACAGTGGACAAATCAAAATTGTTGGAGCTGTTTACGATATGGATACTGGTGAAGTAACATTTTTGTAGGAGAAAACTGGCTATAATCGAGTAGACGGCTCCGCCAGAAACTGACGGAGTGCGCCTCTCAACTTAGCGAAGCGATATCTTGAAATACCTATAAAAAATAAACACTTATTTCA
>NCET01000245.1 GCA_002280815.1 Flavobacteriales bacterium 32-34-25
TATCCTCTTAAAACAGCCCAAACCGAAAACATTCTCCAAAGATTATCTCTGTCAAAAGGTTCTTTTACTTCGGCAATTTCTGAATATAATCTTTTCCAACGAACAATTTCGTATATGGTTTCAGCGACAAATTTCCTGTCGGAACTTCCCCAACGCTTGTCTTTTTTTAGTGCTCTTGCTACTACTTTATCGGCATATTCTCCTTCGTTAAATATTGCATTTAGAGAATCAATGGTAGTATATACTAAGTTTCTGTGTAATCTCATTTTAATTATTTGAGCTGCAAAGGTACTATTAAATGATTTGAAATTAAATTAATACCGTTTATTATTTCAAATTAGTAGATTAATCCCGATAGATTGGGAGAATTGAAAAATTACCGCAAATTCACAAATTTTATAGAACAGGTATTCTTAAATAATTTGCGAATTTGCGGTAATAATGGCTGCTTATTTTTAAAGCGTATTTGTTATTTTAATTTCTCCTTGAAAAAATCAATCGTCCTTGTCCAGGCTAAAGTGGCTGCTTTTTCATCATAACGTGGTGTGGTATTATTATGAAATCCGTGATTGACATTTGGATAAATATAAGCTGTATTTGGAACTTTATTTTGATTTAAAATGGTTTCAAAAGCGGGCCAACCTTCGTTTACTCTGGTGTCTAAGCCTGCGTATTGTAACAACAAAGGCGTTTTAATTTGAGCGGCTTCTTCGGCTGTTGGTTGTCCACCGTAAAAAGGAACTGCAGCGTTTAATGTTGGGATTTTAACGGCCATCAAATTAGAAATCCATCCGCCAAAACAAAAACCAACCACTCCAATATGACCATTGCAATCAGGATGTGTTTTTAAATAGTAGTAAGCCGCAATAAAATCTTCCAGCATTTCGTATCGGTCTCTTTTTTTCTGCATTTCTCTGCCTTCATCATCATTTCCAGGATAACCGCCAAGTGGAGTTAAAGCGTCTGGAGCCAAACTGATGAATCCTTCAACAGCAGTACGGCGACCTACATCTTCTATATATGGATTCAAACCGCGGTTTTCGTGTACAACGATTACTCCAGGTAATTTTTTATTCCTTTTGCTGGGTTTAGAAAGCAAACCTTTGATTTTTCCTCCTCCTTTTGGAGAATCATAAATAATGTAATCGGAATCTATTCTTGGATCATCGGGTTTTATGAGTAAGGTATTTACATAATCAGGAGTGATAAAACTCAATAATGAAGGCAGTGTAAGTGTCCCAACAGCAAATACCGAAAGTTTTTCGATAAACTGTCTTCTTTCAATTTTGTTGTGAGCGTAATCATCGTACAAGTCAAATATTTCTTGGCTAATGTCTTCTTTGGTTATTTTTTTCATGATTGGAATCAATTGGTTTTCAAGATAGTTTAAAAGTAATTATTTTTTTCGATAGTTTTAAAACAAAAAAAGCTCCCAAGAAAGGAGCTTTTAGAGAAAACCAGAAAGGTTTTTATAATTTGTATTTTAAACTTGCCATTATTTGACGAGGAGCAATTGGATTTACACTGTAGTTTTCGTGTACTGTGTAATTCAACTCGTTAGTAATATTAGATAATCTACATAAGATTGAGATTTTTTTCCACTCATAACCTACTGAAGTATCAACTGTAGTGTATCCTTCTAATGGAATATCACGGTCTCTTACAGTTATATTGTAAGCTGGTTTTGGATTTGGATTTTCTGTTGTAGGTTTAGGTGTAACATCTGTCCACAAATAATCGTCATTCCAACCTCCTGTTCGATCACCAATATAATTTGCAATAGCTCCAAAAGAAAGCCCTTTCAATGCACCACTAGGTAATTTATAGAAAAAGCTTAAGTTGGCAGTATGTTTTGGTGTTCTCGCTAAAATATCCCCTTTAACAAGACTACCATTTGTTCCTGCTGATTTTGAAACTTTAGTTTCGTTAAAACTATATCCAGCCATGATGTTTAAACCATCAAGAGGCTTTGCTGTAATATCTATCTCTATTCCTTTTCCTTTTGTGGATCCTACTAATTCTTTTAAAGTATTAGTAGCATTTAGTGTAACACCATCAGCTAAAAATTGAGCTGTTTGTGCTAGATTATTGTTTTTAATTATATAGGCTGTTACATTAGTACTCAAAATTCCTCTCCAGAAATCTTTTTTGATACCCACTTCATATTGGTCAATAATCGAAGGATCTAATGGTTTTAAATCAACAGTTGTTCCTGTATTTGGAGTGAATGAATTCGAGTAACTAGCAAACAAAGATGTTTCTTTATCAGGTTGAATAACCAATCCTGCTTTTGGAGAAAAAGCTCTGTTTAAGGATTTTGTTCCTGTAGTAGGCTTTGCGTTTTCGAAAGTAGTTGTGATTGTATTCACCCCAGAAATTTTTTCGATTACTTCTTTGGTTGTAGTAACTTCACTTTCTTGCCAAGACCAACGAATTCCTCCCAAAATTTTGACATATTCATTAATTGAGATTAAGTCTTGAGCATAAGCTCCAAAGCGTTGTGTATCGGTAGTTGCTAATTGTGTTATTCTATTACTAAACGGTACATCGTAACTTTGAGTGCTATAGTCGTAGCTGAATAAATTAATAGGATCTTTTTCAGTTGTTAATAGGTTTGCAGGATTTGCAGTTGCATCAAAAAAACCAAAAGTATAATTTGGAGCCATTGAATTTTCATAATCAACACCTGTGAATATTTGATGTTTTACACTTCCTGTATTGAAAGTTCCCTGTAAACTTAATTGGTCACCAAAAATTTTCTCTGAACTGTCAGCTTTAGTTAATCCTCTTTTCCAGAAACCTGGAACTGGATAAGTTGTTGTATTGTCTAAATTAGCCATTTGAGATGTCGATAATTGAGTTCTTCTATAATTTTGAAACGAACTGTTGAAACTCAATTTCCAGTTTTTGTTGAAATCATGGTTTACTAATATAGATGCACTAGCTGATTTAGTATTTCCAGTTGACCAAAGTGCTCCAAAGTAAACATTGCGAGGGATATCCAAAATTTCTTTACCAATGATTCCCGTTCCAAAGTCAGGAGTCCAATCGGCACTTAAATAATCTCCTTGAACCGTAATATGGGTTTTTTCAGAGATGTTAAATAAAAATGAAGGATTGATGTAGATACGGTCGTTTTTTACATAATCTCTAAAACTTTTTGAGTTTTCATAAGATCCTGTAAAACGGTAAGCTATAGATTTGTTTAATGGCCCGTAAAAATCAACAGATGGTTTGTAGAAATCATAGCTTCCCGCCTGCATTGATATTTCGCCACCTTTAGTAAATTTCGGAGTTTTTGTTACCAAATTTAAAATTCCTCCCGGTGCAACATTTCCAAACAATAAGGCGGAGCCTCCTTTTAAGAATTCTACTCTTTCTAAACCAGAAACCTCTGGAATTGAACCTGCATTATAACGGAATCCGTTTTTAAACATATTATTCGCAGACATGTCGTATCCTCTAGAAAAAAATGATTCTTGAGCACCACCACGAGCAGAACCTACATATACACCATTAGCATTTTTAATTACTTCACTTAAACGGATAGCTTGCTGTTGTTCGATAATTTCATTATCAATTACTTGTACACTTTGCGGTAAATCCATTGGTTTGATTCCAGATCTTGAAGCAGAAACAGGTTTTTGAGGTTTATTTCCAGTAATAACAATTTCTCTAAGAATTTGTCCTTTTTTATTTTTTATAGTGTCAAAAGGAGAATTGTTTATTTCGCTTGAAGTTTTATGTTCTGATGCAGAAGCCATCTCTTGCGCTTGAGATGTCATAGAAAATAATAGATGTCATAGAAAATAATAATGCTATTGAGGGCAGTAAAATTCTTTTCATTTGTACTTTATTTGGATTTATTTAAAATAAAGTGCAAAAGTATGAACTGAAATTGGTTTTTCAAAGAGTTATTTGGAATAAATAAAAATAAAAATTAACAAAATGTTTGCAAATTGTTTGATGCTTTTTCTACTAGATATTTTGAATACTATTTATTGCTTTTTTTGCCCATTTTTGGCGGGTTAAGATAGTTTTTGAAGAAACTATAAAGTGTATTGAGATCCGTTGCCGTTTGCGGAATAGCGTGTCCTTTTCCATAATTGATTAGAGAAGTTGTTGGAACAGCTAACTGGTCTAATTTGTTTTTTAAATGAATAATTTGATCTTCATAATAGGAATCGTCGTCCGTATTATAAAAAAATAGAGTAGGCGCTGTTGCTTTGGTTTCAACCAAATAAGAAGATCCCATTGATTCCCATAATTTTCTATTTTCTTCCAATGAACCCCAAACCCAAGGACATCTTAATTCTAAATTTTTGTCACCATCATCAGTAGTGTTGTATATGAGCGTATAATCAAAAACACCTGGTCCAATAGCGGCAGCTTGTACATCATCGGAAATTCCAATGTGGAATCCAGCATTTTCTAAATTTTCTAGTTTTTTATCTCCAATTGCGAGAGATCCTGCAGTTGATCCTCTGGAAAAACCAAAAATCCCTATTTTATCTGAAAGTCCCATTTGCTTACCTAAAACACGCAAGGTTCTAATGGCCGATTTTACTTTTTGTGCAGCATCCGGATTAGTTTGAAATGATTTGTAGGCATCGTTAGCTCCGTTTACAGGTTTCCCTTTTCCCCAGGGACAATATTTTGGATGGTCAGCAATTGCCCAAGCCATGCCATTAGCTGGCGCTCCTTCGAGAAATGAATCATTAAAACCTGCAAAAGAATAGGCTAGATTGAGTCTTTAATTTTTGAATTGGCTGGATAAATAATGTCCATGTGTAAAGAATCGCCCACAATGTATTGCTCTGGGGTGTTGTAAATTTTTGGATCATCTACAAAATAACTCACATCTCGTGCTATTCGATAGCCTTCAAATAAAACATACGATTTGTATTGAGAACAGTTTTTAAAACCACAAAAACTTCCAGCTGCAATAGAATCATTAATTGCTATGATGTCTTCGTTTATTTTGAGTGCTCTGGCATTACTATTTTTGGAATAATTTAATTCAATTACTCTATAACCTTGAGATAGCAACCAATTGACATCTTTTTTGATGCTATTTCGACCAATTTTTTTAAACGCAAGATTTTCTAAATATACTACCGTAACATAATTTCCATTGAAATCTTTAATTGGGTTTTTGGATTCGGTTGCTGTATATTCAATAGTTCCAGCTGTAACTTTGCTAGTCCATTTTCCAGAAGTTGCCCAGGAATTTAGAGTCGTTAATAGACTCAGAAAAAAAATAAAAAAATATTTTCTGGTATAGAAATCTAAAAAAGAGGCAGAAGATTGTTTCATTGTATACTTGTTTCGAGGAACTATTTTGTAATGCACTTTAGAATTACAAAAATAACTTTTTAAAGTCTGACTTGAGTAAAAACAAGGAATTTGAAATTATGATTTATGCTAATTTTATCATTTCTTTCTGGTTTTGTTAGTTGCTTCCATAACTATTTCATAATATTAGCTCTCGCTTTAATTTGTATTTTTGCTTTTATATCTCAATTTTATCATGAAAAAAATATTTTTGCTTTTTGCAACAGCTGCAATTTTTAATGTTTACGGGCAACAACGACCTAAATTAGTAGTAGGGATTGTTGTGGACCAAATGAAGATGGAATACCTTTATCGCTTTTCGGATGATTTTTCGGCTAATGGTTTTCGTCGCTTGATGAATGATGGTTATGTTTTTCATAATACACATTACAATTATATGCCTACCTACACAGGACCTGGTCACGCATCGATTTATACCGGAGCTACACCAGCTATTCACGGAATTGTAGGCAATACATGGTTTGATAAAACTATTGGAAAATCCAGATATTGTACTGATGATGCTTCGGTTTCTATTTTAGGAACTGGTGATTTAGACGAAGGACAAATGTCGCCACTTAATTTAGAAACTACCACAGTTACTGACGAATTGCGTTTGGCAACTAATTTCAAAGGAAAGGTCATTGGAATTAGTGTTAAAGATCGTGGTGCGATACTTCCAGCAGGACATTTTGCTAATTGGGCATTTTGGTTGAGTGATTCTGGAAATTTTATTTCTAGTACTTTTTATGGTAAAGAGTTACCAAATTGGGTTTCTCAATTTAATGGGAAGAAGCATTACGAAACTTATTTGAATAAAGACTGGTCTTTGTTAAAAGCTGAATCGGTTTATAATGAAAGTTTAGCTGATGATAATCCGTATGAAGGACTTTTGTATGGAAGTAAAAAACCAGTTTTTCCATATAATTTAAAAGAAATGTATGCAAAAAAAGGAGCAAAGGTGATCAAATCAACTCCTTTTGGAAATGATATAGTAGCTGATTTTGCAAAAGAAACTATTGTAAATGAAAATTTAGGTACAGATAGTGATACTGATTTCCTAGCCGTTAGTTTTTCTTCAACTGATTATGTAGGTCATTTAACAGGACCACGTTCCAGAGAGGTTCAGGATACTTATTTGCGTTTAGATGAAACCATGGCTGATTTTCTGTCTTATTTGGATAAGAAAGTGGGTAAGGACAATTATTTGCTGTTTTTGACTTCGGATCATGCTGCTGCTGAGAATGTGAATTTTTTAAAAGATAATAAGTATGCGGTAACTTCAGTAGATTATAAGTCTTTGTCAAGCCAATTGCATGAGTTCTCAAAAGCTAATTTTGGAGCTGATTTAGTTTTGAATTATTCGAATTACAATGTGTTTTTAGATAAAAAGCAAATTCAGGAAAAAGGACTTTTATTGGATAAAGTAAAAGTTGCTTTCAAAGAATATTTAATGAAATTGCCACAAGTAAAGCGCGTTTATACTGAAGAAGAAATTATAACAGCAGGAACTTCGGATTATTTTTTAAATTATATCGTAAAGGGATACGATCCAAAACAAAATGGAGAATTGGTGATTCTGGATAAGCCTGGCTATATTGAGCATGAGGGAACAGGTACTTCACATGGTACACCTTATAATTATGATACTCACGTGCCTTTACTGTTTTATGGTTGGAATATCAAGAAAGGGGAATCTTTTGATAAAAAAGTAATTACTCAAATAGCACCAACTATTGCTCAGAAAATTAAAATTGATTTCCCAAATGGTACTGATGCTAATGTGTTGACAGAGGTTTTAGGAAACTAAAGAATATAAAAAAAGGGGATTTTTGAAGTCCCCTTTTTTATGTTTTGTATTTATTGTTTAGCTACCGAAGCAGGTAATGGAATTTGATTTTTTAACAAATCTTCAAATGTTTCATGAGCTCTAATTAAGTGCCCTTCGCCATTAATCCACAATACTTCTGCTGGTTTGTATCTCGAATTGTAGTTAGAAGACATAGAGTAGCAATAAGCTCCTGCGTTTCTGAAACAAAGGATATCACCTTCGGCAATTTCCTGAATTCTACGGTTGCTTGCAAAAGTATCTGTTTCGCAAATATATCCTACTACAGAGTAAAAACGCTCTTTTCCTTTTGGGTTCGAAATGTTTTCAATATGGTGTGATGAACCATAAAACATAGGGCGAATCAAATGGTTGAATCCAGAATCAATTCCTGCAAAAACAGTAGAAGTAGTTTGTTTTACTACGTTTACTTTGGCTAGGAAAGAACCTGCTTCACTCACTAAAAATTTGCCTGGTTCGAAAATCAAAGTTAATTCTTTACCGTATTCGTCACAGAAAGCATTGAATCTTTTTGATAATTTTTTACCAAGTTCTTCAATATCCGTTTCGATATCGTCTTTTTTGTAAGGAACTTTAAATCCGCTACCAAAATCTAAAAATTCAAGATTTTTGAAATTTCTAGCTGCATCAAATAAAATTTCGGCAGCATATAGGAATACTTCGATATCTAAAATATCAGAACCAGTGTGCATGTGAATACCCACGATGTTCATTTTAGTGTTTTCAACAATACGCACTAAATGTGGTAATTGGTGAACTGAGATACCAAATTTACTATCAATGTGTCCTACTGAAATGTTTTCGTTTCCACCTGCCATAACGTGAGGATTGATACGAATACAAACAGGAACAGTTGGATGTTTTGTACCAAATTGCTCTAGAATAGAAAGATTATCGATATTAATTTGAACTCCTAAAGAATGTACTTCTTCTATTTCTTCAAGAGAAACACCATTTGGAGTGAAAAATATTTGATCAGGAGAATATCCAGCGTGAAGTCCTAATTGTACTTCTTGAATTGAAACCGCATCTAAACAAGATCCCAAATCTCTCAATAATTGAAGAATGGCAACGTTAGACAATGCCTTCATAGCATAATTGATACGTAGTTTTTCTACTTTAGAAAAAGCTTTCGTTAATCTCTCGTATTGTGATTTTATTTTCTCGGCATCATAAACATATAATGGGCTGCCAAATTGATCTGCTAATTGAAGTAAGTCTTTTGATTGCATTGCTATTATTTTTACACAAATTTATTATTCTTTATCGATACTACAATAGATAAATATAAAACTAACAAATTGTAACAAATTGTTTTAAAATAAACATACAACGTTGTAATTATTAATTTTAGAACAAAAGTTGAATAAGTTCTTGAAAACAAAAAAGGCTATCTGAAATTGCTTTCGGATAGCCTTTTTAGTAATTTATTGATTATTACAATGGAGGTAAATCACCACCTTCTTTGGTAGGTAAATTAGTTGATCCCATTAAGTATAAATCTACTTGTCTAGCAGCTTCTCTACCTTCAGAAATAGCCCAAACAATCAAAGATTGTCCACGACGCATATCACCAGCAGTAAAGATATTTGGAACATTAGTTTGGTATTTACCATATTCCGCTTTGTAGTTGCTTCTAAAATCCAATTCTAAACCTAATTGACTGCTTAGTGTTTTTTCAGGACCTGTAAAACCTAAAGCTAATAAAGCTAAGTCACATGGCCATGTTTTTTCAGAACCAGCAATTTCAATTAATTCAGGACGTTGTCCAGGAACCATTTTCCATTCTACGTTTACTGTTTTAAGAGCGATTAATTTACCATTAGCGTCTTTGATGAACTCTTTAGTATTAATTAACCAGTTTCTTTCAGCTCCTTCTTTGTGAGAAGAAGAAGTTTT
>NCET01000246.1:0-4513 GCA_002280815.1 Flavobacteriales bacterium 32-34-25
TTAGCTACACTATACAAAGTAATAGACAATAAAGTAGCAAATGCCGAACCTATAATTCCGTAAAGCGGTATAAAAATCATGTTTAATACTACGGTAAGAACAACCAAGATAACACCTAAAAATAAAACTGCTCGGTAATATTTTGTATTAAAAATGATAGCATTATTGTTTCCAAGAATCAAATCAAAATATTTAGACAATCCAATCATAAAAACTACCATAATTCCACCTGCATATTCTGGCGGAACTAATTCATACAATTGGTTGATATTGACAAAAATACCTAACATTACAAAACCACCCACAACTTGTAAATTAATAGAGGTTTTTTTATACAAAATATCCATTTCGTCATGCTTGTTTTCGTGCATTAACTTTGCTGTAATTGGATATACAATTTGATGCATGGCACGACTTGGCACCGAAATCACCAAAGCAATATAAGTCGCCACCGAATAATAAGCGATATTTTCGATATTCATGTATTGATTCAGAATCATTTTGTCGCCATCCAACAATAAATTAGCAACACTTCCTGACAAAATAATATAAAAAGTATAGACTAAAACATCTTTAGTATTAGCTGGAATACTAAACTGAAAATGGGGTTTTTCAATACTAAAAGCATAAAACATGGTTACTAAAAGTGCCAAAAGATAAACTACAGCAGTAGCGTAAACAAAACCTTCTACGGTAATCCAATTGTAATAAACGCCAACCAATAAAAATAGCGAAGCCAATCGTAAACCTACTTCTTTGATGAAATTTCCAAAAACCGAGTGCATGTGAACCCGCAACCATGCATAGAAAATTTCGAAATAAGCCATACACAATCCAATGAATGGGATAAGCCAAATGTAATTTTTAACGATGATATTCTTTTTGGACAAAAACATTAAAATCTCATCAAAAAAGTAAAAACCAATCAAAAACATTGGAATGATTAAAAGCAAAGGAAACAAAACCGTAAAGGACAAAAACCTTGATCGTTCTTCGTTTGTTTGATACTGCGAATAAAACTTTACCAAAGTATTTTGCATTCCAATGGCAAACAAAGGCATAATCACATTAGCCGATGACAAAATATAATTAGTCAAAGCATAATAAGTAGCACCCAGAAAAACAGGGTACAAATAAATGGTATTGATTCCTCCAATGGCAAAACCGATGTAGGTAATAATGGTATTCTTTAAAGACTGATTTAATACGATTCCCATTTATGAAATTATGAGGTTAGAAGTTGTACCAATTGCTCGGTCAAATTTTTCCTTGAAAATTTTTGCAAACCTACACCATTAGATTGTAATTTCCCCTCTAGGTATTGATTATAAAAGTCCAAAATTAAGTTTTTAAGTTTTATCTTTTCAGAATAATCAAAAAATACTCCTGTATTGGTTTCAGTAATTATTTCGGCGAAGTCAGAACCTTTTGGACCAATAGCAATAATAGGCCTATTGGAAACCAAATATTCAAACAATTTACCAGGAATAATGCTCTTAGTTTCTTCCGAATCAATTTCGATCAATAATAAAACTTGTGATTTTCTTTGATGCGCTATTGCTTCTTCGTGCGAAACGTAACCCAAATTATTCAAATAGTCAGTCAATCCAAAAGCAGAAATCGAATCTAAAACTTCCTGACTAACAGCTCCAATTAATTTAATTTCCAAATGCGATTTAAAATCAGGGATTTCAGCCATTAATTCGACCAAAGATTCCCATAAAAACTGTGGATTTCTAGCCGAAAGAAATGAACCAATATGCGCCAGAGAAAATTTAGTATCTAATGTTTGTTTCTCAACTTTTTCTACATCAAAACCGTTTGTAATTACAGCGATGGGTTTTGTGGTCAAGGCTTCAAATTCGGTTTTTGTAGTTTTACTGGTAACAATAATCGTATCGGCAGTATTTAGAACTTGTGCTTCTAACTTTTTGTGTTTTTGAGCCGCAGTTTCCGACAAACGCAAGGATTTATGATAGCCAATCGTTGTCCAGGGATCTCTGAAATCGGCAAACCATTTTACATCTAATTTCTGTTTTAATTCCAGTCCAATTAAATGCAAACTATGCGGTGGTCCTGAGGTAACAATAGTATCAATGTTATTCTCGACAATATATTTTTCTAAATAAGAAACAGAAGGTTTTACCCAAAAAAAACGAGCATCTGGAATAAATAAATTCCCGCGAATCCACAAGAAAACCTTGTCTAAAAACGATTGCTTCTTTTGGTTAGGAATAATCCCCGAATTCATCTTCTTGGTTTTATTCTTCGATAAAAAAGAAGCCAATTGATAGGGTTCGAATATTTTCTGTTTTATAATAATAGCCTTATCTGAAACTTCTTTAAGCAAGTTTTCGTCAACAATAGGATAAGTAGGGTTTTCAGGAATATAAACTATGGGCTGAATACCAAAATCAGGTAAATATTTAACAAATTTCAACCAACGCTGTACTCCTGGCCCTCCAGCTGGCGGCCAATAATAAGTAATAATTAAAAGTTTTTTTGAATCCAAAGCTTTAAAGGAATTATGTTTATTGCACTATAAAATCTACAATTGTTAAACAATCTTAGATCCTTTTTTTCTTTCAAAATAAACTCCTCCTATCAATAACAATAACATTCCAGCACCACTAATAAGTGTAATGGTACTTCCTGTTTTGATAACTTCTGGTTCAAATTTGAATTCTACTGTATGAACGCCTTTTGGCAACATCATTCCTCTTAAAACATAATTCACAGGAAAATAATCTGTCTTTACACCATCAACATAAGCATTCCATCCGTTTGGATAATAAATCTCAGAAAAAACAGCTAAACCTTCATTCTGGCTATCCGAAATGTATTTGATATAATTAGGCTTATGCGTACGCAACTGAATAGATCCAGTAGTATCCATATTGCGTTTTAAACGTGCGTTTTTAAATTTGTCTCTGTACAAGTTAATGTTAAACACAGCTACTTTTTTAGTGTTTATCCTGTCCAATGCTTTCATCTCATCATTGGCTTTGTTTACCAATTTAACTTCGTTGACAAACCAGGCATTTCCATTGGCATTGATATTCGGAATTGAAAACTCTTTTCCTTCTTTATCCGTTTGGATAATGTATTTCACATTCAGCATATTCAAGATTTCCAAATTATTTTTGGCAATTTGGTAATCAAACAGTTGTTGCATTCTACGAGGTTTTACAGCACTGTAACCCCCAATTGAATTATGAAAATATGATGCTCTCGCACTTGAAAAATTCCCATTAACTTCAAAAACTCGGTAATGAGTTGTATCTCTTAAAATTTGAGCATCTGTAGGTGTTTCTTGAAACGGAACTTCAACTTCTCTTCCACTGACAAAATCCTTAGCCGAAACGTATTTTTTAGCTACAAAAAACAAATCAGCAACCATAAATAAACCAACTAAAATAATAGCCGTAGTTTGAGCGATTCTGTTTTTAATCAGCAGCCATAAAACACCGGCTGTTAAAACAATTAAGAAAGCCGAACGCAACAAATCAGCGCTATACAAGGTTTTTCTATCGTTTTTAAGTGCGTCAACAAAACTTGGGCCGTAACTCTCCGTAAAATAACTATCGCTTGCTCCTGAGAAACTAAACATACTTTTGCACAAAAACAAAATCACAATAGTTCCTAAACCAATAGCCGCCGACTGCCATAATCCTTCCCATTGTTTGCTTTTATCAGCTTTAAAAAAGGATTGTAATCCCATAACAGCCAAAACAGGAAAGCACAATTCTAATATTACTTGAATAGAAGAAACGGCTCTAAACTTATTGTACATAGGTACATAATCAATGAAGAAATCAGTTAAAAGAGCGAAGTTTTTACCCCAAGAAAGCAATAAAGCCACAATTGCTCCCGAGAGAAATACATATTTTATTTTTCTATCGTCTATAATTAAAGCTAAAATTCCTAAAAAGAAAACCACCACACCTATGTAAGCTGGAGCAGCAACAATAGGCTGGTCTCCCCAATACGTTGGCATTCCTGTAACAAAATCAGCCGCTTGACCAGCAGGAACACCTTGGCTAATCATAAACTCATACATACTACTATCAGTACCTAAAGTTTCACTATTTGAACCCCCAAAAAGTCGTGGCGCAATCAAATTGAAACTCTCAGTAACTCCATAACTGTATTCCGTAATATAATCGCGAGTCATGGCGCTAGTATCAGTATTCTTAGAACCATCTGGATTAAAAGTCAATTCGCTTTTTCCACGGGTACTAAAATTTGCATATTCGGCTGTAGCCAATAAATTAGTGGCATTTGCTCCAATTGCAAAAATACCTGCAACGGCTAAAACTCCAATTGCTGTAAAAAGAGATTTATATTCTTTTTCTTTTATAAAATTAAAAGCAAAATATGCCGAAAGAATCAACAGAAAAATCAACAAATAATAGGTCATTTGAAAGTGATTGGCATTAATTTCTAATGCCGTTGCTAACATGGTCAACAAACCTCCAGCAACATATTTTTTATTGTAAACCAATATAAAACC
>NCET01000246.1:4564-6454 GCA_002280815.1 Flavobacteriales bacterium 32-34-25
ACTTTTAAAACTAAAAGCAATCCATAAAAACCTAGAAAATACAGAAATAAATAATCGGCTGGACGAGGTAAAAAACGCAATACATCATCGATTGCTCCAATAAAATCATACGGATATTTAGCACCCAATTGATAGGTTGGCATTCCGCCAAAAGCAGAATTGGTCCAATAAGGTTCTATGTGTTCCGCAGCACGAAAATCGTTTTGTTCCTTTGCCATTCCGGTATATTGGGCAATATCCGATTGGAAAATTTGTTTTCCCTGAAGTACGGGATAAAAATAAATGAGTGAAACTAATACAAAACCTAAAACGGCAATAGCGTGCGGATAAAACTTATTTATTATTTTCAATTTTCGAGAATTTTATTAAATATTTGGGTTACTGGTGTGGCAAATTTAATCTATTTCTTCGTAATCCACATAATCTCCTACTTTTTTGGTTTCTCGAGGTTTTTTATCGTTTGGAGTATTAAAAATAACCGTTTCTTCTTGCTGCTTATTTTGCCAAGAATCCTGATACTGGCGTTGTTGATGCTGTTGCATGTTTTCGCCTGCTTTTTCAACTACTTTTTTAATCAATAGCGGTAAAAACAATTTCGCTAAAAATCTAAAAATATAATAGAAAGCTATAATATAAAATAGCGTTTTTATAAATCCTGAAAATGATGCCTCTTGCATAATCGAAATATTTTTTAGCAAAATTAACAAATACTAGGTTCAAAATTAGAATATCATTCTTAAATAAATAATAAAATATAGTACATTTGGAAAGCCTATTACTTTTAAAATCCAAACATCATGTCTCAATTTAAAATTTTATTAGTCTTAGCTATAAGTCTTTTAGCAAATTACAATTACGGACAACATACTGATGAGATTAATTCCAACCGCCCTGGCGAAACCATGTCAGCCTACTCTGTTGGAAAATCGGTCATCCAGCTAGAAACAGGTATTTATGGCATTCAGGAAAGCCATCTCCTACTAGGTTATGACTCTAATGGCTATGGTGCCGACCTTACTTTGCGATACGGTTTATTATTGGAAAAACTAGAAGTAATTGCCGATATTCAATACCAAAACCAAGATTTTGTAAATGGATTTGACCAATACACTAAATCTAATTTAAAACAAACCGTCTTAGGGGCTAAATACCTCATCTACGATCCTTATAAAAACTACGAAAAAAAAATAAATATCTACAGTTGGAAAGCAAATCACGCATTCAATTGGCGCCAATTGATTCCAGCTGTTTCTGTTTTTGCAGGTGCTAATTTCACCATGAAAAACAATCCGTATGCTTTTTCTCCTGAAGCGATGATTTCGCCAAAAGCCATGTTAATTACACAAAATCACTTAGGAGATGGTTCCTGGGTTTTTGTAACCAATATCATTGCCGATTACATTGGAACGGATTATCCTAGTTACGGCTACATTATTACTTTAACCAAAGGCATTAGCCGAAAATGGTCTGGATTTATCGAAAACCAAGGATTTAAAAGTGATTTTTACAGCGATGCCATCCTACGTGGCGGAGCGGCTTTTTTACTAAGCAAAGACATGCAAATAGACGCATCCATAAGTCATAATTTAAAAGACACCCCTAGCATTTTTTACGGTGGAGTTGGTTTTTCATGGCGATACGACACTAATTACAAAGAAGTCCGAATAAATCTGGACGATGCTCCTTCCCAACCCAGATCGGTACGAAAGGCAGCCAAAAGAGACCAAAAACGAAAAGACGCAATTGAATAAAGAAACAATATACAATGATTACAGTAAAAGAAGCAAAGACAAAAAAAGAACTGACCGAATATATTAAATTCCCTTTTTCACTATACAAAGACAACGAATTTTGGGTTCCGCCCTTAATTGCTGACGAATTAGAAACTTT
>NCET01000247.1 GCA_002280815.1 Flavobacteriales bacterium 32-34-25
GAGTAGTTTTTAATGAAAAATGGAGGTGGTCATTTTGCTCCGGAATTAGGTGGTCACTTTAAATTGGAATTGGGTGGTCAATATTACTGGAATTTGCAGCTCTGTTTTCTATTCTCTATTTTCTGTTTTTCTTTTCTAAGTATGACAAAATAGCATTATATTGTATTTGGTTACATAATTGATTGTATTGTTTTAAAGCAACAAAATGGATAAACATTTCAAATTTACAAATGCAGTTATAGGACTTCCACTTTTTTTTGTGTTGTTCCTTTGGTTTGTCTATTGGTTAGAAATTCGTTTTGATTTTGACTTTATAGTAAACGGAATTTATCCTCGTACTTTTTCAGGATTACAAGGCGTGATTTTTAGTCCCTTTATTCATTCTAATTTGAATCATCTCTATAATAATTCCATTCCACTTTTAGTTTTGCTTGCCGCTTTACAGTTTTTCTATTCGAAACAATCCATCCAAGTTGTTGGTTATGGTATTCTGTTTTCCGGAATTTTGACTTGGATGATTGGAAGGGATAGTTATCACATTGGCGCAAGCGGATTAATTTATGTATTGTTTGCTTTTATTTTCTTCAAAGGTATTATGACCAAATATTATCGTTTGGTAGCTTTGTCCTTAGCTGTTATTACAATGTATGGCGGAATGATTTGGTATGTTTTTCCAAAAGTAGATGATAAGATTTCCTGGGAAGGGCATTTAGCTGGTTTTATTACTGGTTTTGTTTTGGCTCTGTTGTATCAAACCCCGGAGTTTAAAAAAGTGCCTAAATACGAATGGGAAATGTCCGATTATAATCCGGCGGAAGATAAATTTATGCAACGATTTGATGAAAATGGCAATTTTGTAAATCCTCCAGTAATTGATCCCGAAGAGGAAATAAAATCTTATTATTCTTCTAATTTAGATGTGAATTACGATATTGTAACAAACAAAAAAAACGAATCAAAACCTGAGTCTTAATTCGTTTTTATATTTTCTGAAATCTAAGTTCTGCGTTCTAAAATCTATCTTTAACTTCTTTGTCTTACCGCTTCGTATAAAAAAGCACCACAGGCAACAGATACGTTCAAAGAACCAATTGTTCCAAACATAGGAAGTTTCGCTTTTTCGTCTACAATTTTTAAGACTGATGGATTTACTCCACGATCTTCAGAACCCATAATAATGGCTACCCCTTCGTTAAGATTTACATTGTAAATAGTATCGTCTGTTTTTTCAGTAGCGGCAACGGTTTTGATTCCGCTTCCTTGCAAAAGAAAAATAGCATCTTTAATATGTTCTACTTTACAAATTGGAATATTAAAAACCGCACCAGCCGATGTTTTAACCGTATCACCATTAACAGGAGCTGAACCAGATTTTTGGATAATGATTCCGTTTACTCCAGTACATTCGGCAGTTCTAATGATAGCACCAAAATTACGAGCATCAGAAATTTGATCCAATATCAAAAACAATGGTTTTTTTCCATTTTCGATTACAGTTTCAATCAAAGCTTCTAAATCAAAAAACGAAATAGGAGAGATAGTTGCTACTGCGCCTTGATGGTTATTAGGTGTAAGTTTGTTTAGTTTTTCAACAGGAACATAGGAGAAATTTACATTAGCGCGTTTCATGACTTTCATTAAGTCTTTCATCAATTCGCCGGAGGCTTCTTTTTGAATATAAACTTTGTCTATTGTTGAACCCGCTTGAATTGCTTCAATGATAGCTCTAATCCCGAATATTTGATGTTCTTTTTCCATGGCGCAAATATATAAAAAAAATCCATCCCGTTTTGTAGGATGGATTTTTAAAGTATTTCTGTTTTTTTATAGTGTTAAATCAGGCCAGTTTGTATTATCTGTTCTGGTTAAAGTGGTGTCGCCAAATTCTCCGTATGAGGTTTCCCAGTGAAAAGTTATTGTATTTCCGTTTACAACTAGATTGGACATACTGAAAGTGTCGCCATATTGATTTTCTCCTTCAAGTGAGATTTTGTTACAGATGTCTTGTAATTCTACACCTATAGCTGTATCATCATATAAGGCTAGATAACCACCAAAGGATGCGTCTGAAATTATATAAACTCCTCCTCCTTGATCTTCAAATGTGACTGTACCAGTGAAAACATCAGTTGTAAAATATGCTCCATCTCCTATGTTAGTGGTACTGTAGTTATATGTGCCAGCTAAATAAGATGCACAAGCAACATTGTAAGTTTGGAACACTTTATACAAATTTGAAGTAGCAATATTTGAGCTAAAATTGTTGCTTCCGTCATCATTGATTATTTTTAATACAGTTCCGTCTTTTAAGGTTATTTCGGCTGAAATGGTTAATTTATCACCAGTAGAAATATCATCAGCAGAGTTTAGATTATTAAAAGCATCAAATAAATCATCTTTGTTTAATGTGAATGTTGCAGGGAGAGAAACTATATTGGTTGCTATTGTTGCCTTAGTCAATGTTCCATCTACTTTTGTGTAAAAAGCAATGATGTCCATTGAGGTGATTTTGCCAATAGCTAAATCCACTGAAAAACCGATGTTAAAGTCTCCTCCACTTTGAACTGAAAGTATATCAATAAAAGTATCTGTGTTCTCTAGTTTTTGAATGTTAGGCACTGCACCTTTTTGTGTGCTTATTTTTGAATCGCCACCATCGTTTTCACAACATGGAAGAAAAATTAATAAGCAGAGTATTGTAATTATATGTTGTATCTTTTTCATGACTTCTGATTTTGATTAATTATCCCAAAAGATTTTATAAGTTCCAGGAATTTTTTGAACTGGAGCATTTTTGTTTACATTTAATTCACTTTGTGGCCAAAATAAAGAAAGTGGATAGGCTGTATTGAGAACAGTTTCGGAATCATCTATAGGGAATCCGTCACCATTGTTTAATTGATACTCTCCTGAATTAGAATTAGGATTTGCAAAAATAGGGAAGCCTGTTCTTCTGTAATCAGTGTATTGATCCATTGGGTCTCCAAAAGTAGCTACCCATTTTTGAGTCATGATAATTTCTAGTTTTTTATCATTGTTGCCAGCGTTGAATTCGATAATTATATTGTCTATGAAATCTTCCACTTCTGTAGTTCCAACTAATTCAGGTACAACTTGTGTGGTTCCACTATTTGCTACTACTTGATCTACTTTAGCAAAACTTGCTTCCATGGCTTCTTGTAGTTTTGTGGTTGCGTTTCCGTCTAGTAAACCAGTTTGAATTAATTCGGCTTGAATGTATAAAAATTCATCATAGGTTAATATTCTGTGAGGTGCTACACCTGTTGCAGTTGTCACATCCATGGTTTCTCCTTCGCCATCGTCATATCTTCCTCCGCATGGAAAAATTCCAGGGTAAGTATTTGAATTCTCTGCGCTAAAGTCTCTCCAAGGGCCTTGGCTTCCAAAACGGATACTAAAAAAACCAGTAGTGTTGTCCCAATAATCAGCTTTTGGATCGCCTGTATCTTCGTCAGCTAATTCAGGAAGTTCTCCGGCTTCAAGTTGGTTGTAGAAATAATATTTAACTCTCGGGTCAGGGTTGTCATTGTGAATAGTTGGATTCATTCCCATAAGTATTTCATAGAACCAAGGGCTCATGTAAGTAGTAAATTGAGAACTGTTGTAAGAGGCTAAAAATAATTCATTTCTCTCATCTGTTGGCGATATGTTTTTGGTGTGTTTGAATTCAAAATCATCTTCGATTGATTGAAAGAAATTGTTTTCGGCAATTAAGGCTTCAAGACCCTCTTCATCAAAGTTTGCTGCTAAACGAGTTTGATTGTATAGTTTTAATTTAAAAGTATTGGCAAAACGAATCCATTTTTCGGTATCTCCTCCGTAAAATAAATCAGCCGCACTTGGTTTTGAGCCTTCTTCGCTACTTAAATTTGTTTTTGCTGTTTCAATTAATTCAAAAATTGATGCGTAAATTTCGGTTTGATCATCAAACTTAGGAGCTATAATGCCTTCTTTTAATTTGTTTGCCTCTGAATATGGAACATCTCCCCAAAGGTCTACTGCTACAGACATTAAATAGGCTTTTTGTATTTGTCCTAAACCTACATATATTGGGTCGTTTGATTCTTGAGCTTGTGCAATTAGTGTTTCAATATTAGTAAGTGTCAAATAAAGGTTTTGCCATTCGTTTACAACTCCAGTATTGTTTACTTTGGCTCCATATTGATCTTGTTCTTCTCTGGCTGTCATTTGGTGTGTGTACACTTGCAGTACGTTTCCTGACTCGTTTAAGAAATTAGTGGTTTTGTTTAATTCTACCTGAATTCCAGTAAGTAGAAAGTTTAATGGAGCTGTTGATGGATTGTCGGTATCAGTGTTCACATCCATATAGTCATTACAACTTAAAAAAAGTAAGGAACTAAACAATACAATCATTTTTGATGTATTGTTTTTTATTTTTATTAGCGATTTCATGATGTTCTTTTTAGAAGGTTAGGTTTAATTTTAATCCTAGTCTTTTTGCTGTAGGTGCTGCTGTAGC
>NCET01000248.1 GCA_002280815.1 Flavobacteriales bacterium 32-34-25
TCTTAATGTTGATGTTCCAGCAGCAATGTGACCAATTAATACCACTGTTGCCGTACTGGCAATGCCTTGCATGTTGTGATGTTCGGCTAACCAAAATCGGTTATAGCCCCATTTTTCGACCTTTTGAGCCAAGTCTAAACTGTTTTTAAAAGTGTCAGCTGCGTTTCCTCCATCTTTAACTATTGCTAAATCCAAAACGGATATTTTTATTTGTGAAATTGTATTTGTAGCCATAATGTATTCTTCTTATTTGTATATACAAAAGTAAGAATTGTAAAATGCTTTCGAGAAAATCAAATACTAATAGAAAGTTAAATAGAATGAAACTTTAAAATTGAAAACGGGAATAAAAAAACTCCTTAATTGCTTAAAGAGTTTTAATATTTTAATTTTTTCAAAATATTACAAATAATCTTGTCTGATAGGACTGAACACATCAACCACTTGTCCTGCTTCAATAATTTCAATAGAATGTTCAATGCTAGCGGGAATTGAATAAGTATCTCCCTCTGACAATAAAAATTCTTGCCCATCAAATTTCAATTTGTATTTTCCTGAAATAACATAACCACTTTGTTCATTAGGATGTTTATGAAAAGGAACATTATCTGTTGATTTATACAGCATTTTTGTAACCATTGTATCTTTACCAATGGAAAGAACAACAAAATCAACTCCTAAAAATTGCCTTGAAACAGCATTTTCTTTTTTAACTACATTTATCATTTTACTTAAATTTTATTATTTATAATTAATTCCATTTGGATATTTGAGCGTTCATAAGGCGTAGCGCGTCCTACTATTTTTTTGAACCCTAATTTGTGATATAAATTAATTGCAGGTTTAAGAATAGTATTACTTTCTAAAAAAAGCTTTGAAGCACCTATATCTTTTGCTGCATTTACTATTGCCTGCCCTAATAACCAGCCAATACTTTTTCCTTGAATTTCTGGTGAAACTGCCATCTTAGCCAATTCAAAATCATATTCAGGGTCTTCCATTTTAACCAAAGCACAAACTCCTACAGCCTGATTGTTGTAAAGAGCAACAAAAATCTTCCCTCCTCTTTCCAAAATATATTTATCAGGATTATCTAAAGATTTATAATCAGCTTCTTCCATTTTAAAATACGTTGAAATCCATTGTTCGTTAAGTGATTTAAAAGCTTTTTGATACTTTTCTTCATAAGGAACAATCTGAACTGATTCACTTTCACGTAGTTTTTTTTGATCAGTAACTCTTTTAAATAATGATTTTTGTTCCAATAAAAATTCCCATTCTTCTAAGGCTGCCCATAAATTAT
Source organism: Flavobacteriales bacterium 32-34-25 (assembly GCA_002280815.1). Classification (GTDB taxonomy): domain Bacteria; phylum Bacteroidota; class Bacteroidia; order Flavobacteriales; family Flavobacteriaceae; genus Flavobacterium. Next base: position 1,304 of record NCET01000248.1, read on the forward strand.
GATTGGACTCTTTTATCAAATCTTCAATAACTGTTTCAATATCTTTACACTGCGTTTCAATCACTTTGGAAATTAATGTTCCCTTTTCAGTCAACGCAACAATATTTCTACGTTTATCAACAGTTTGTGTATTTTCATCTACTAAACCTGCTGCAATCATCTCTTGAACAATTTTACTAACGGAAGGCTGAGAATGGCCTATTTCATTGGCTATTTCAGTTATTGTTATTTCTCTATTTTCAGTAAGAATAAAAAATACTGGAAACCATTTAGGAACAAAATCAACACCATATAATTCATAAATTTTAGAGGCATCATCAGTGATCATTGTAGTCATTAACCTCAATCTACTCCCTAAGGCATACTTACCAACTTTATTAAAAAAATCCATAATATAATTAATTACATAATTAGTTATGTAAATGTAAATAAAAAATACAAATCACATTATTACTATATAGTTAATTTTTATACTCACTAAACTATTTAAATAAATTTAAACAAATACACCAAGAAATCCTTTCTATTACAATAGGAAAAAGTAGTTTTGCTTAGAAATACCATTAGTTAAATTTAAAGAAGTGAAAAAAGCGGAAAATAAGGAAGTAAGCTGGACGGTTTGTCTAGATTGTCAGGGACGCGGCAAAAAAAGCCGTGGACTCAGTCCTAAAGCGAAACTTCGTTATCAGAAAGCATTGGATCAATTCGAAAAATCGAATGGTCAGGGAGCAGTTCCTGTTCGTCCCAAAGGCCATCTTCATACCTGTACTACATGTTCAGGATCGGGTTTAGTTTCTGCTTCTACTCTACCTATTGCTGATAAAGAAAATTATCCACATGTAGCTATCATTGGAGGTGGTATTGGAGGAGTTGCTCTTGCTGTAGCTTGTTTGCATCGCGGAATTCCCTTTACACTTTTCGAACGGGATAATAATTTCGAAGCTCGATCTCAGGGTTACGGACTCACTTTGCAGCAAGCGAGTAAGGCAATTGAAGGATTGGGGATTTTTTCTTTAGAAGAAGGCGTGATTTCAACAAGACATTTGGTTCATACTACCGATGGAAAAGTGATTGGTGAATGGGGAATCCGAAAATGGGTAGTTTCAGATGCGAAAACCTTTCAAAAACGTACCAATATTCATATCGCTCGACAATCATTGCGTTTAGAGTTACTGCAGCAACTTGGTGGACAAGATGCAGTATATTGGGGGCATCAATTAGTTGATTTTAAAGAATCTCAGGATAATGTCCTTCTTAACTTTCAAATAAATGACGAAATAAAGAGTTTCAAAGCTGATTTGGTAGTTGGAGCTGATGGGATCCGTAGTTCCGTTAGAAGGTTATTAATTGGTGAAGAAATTACACGATATTGGGAATTTGTCCTTTAAGTAATCTTGAAGATTTGAATAATCCTTTACTAGATTCTGCAACTGTATTTCAAACTGCCAATGGAAACGAACGAATCTACATGATGCCTTATACTTCGGATTCGATCATGTGGCAACTTAGTTTTCCAATGACCGAAAAAGAAGCCAAAGAATTAAGTGCTCAGGGACCTAAAGCGTTAAAAGAAGAAGCTTGCCGTAGAACACAATGGCACAGTCCTATTCCTGAAATTCTAGCAGCTACTCAAGAAGCTCAAATTTCTGGTTATCCAGTTTATGATCGTGAATTATTGAGTTCCGAATTGTTAGCGAAAGTAGGAAAAGCAACTCTAATTGGCGATGCGGCTCACCCTATGAGTCCGTTTAAAGGACAAGGAGCTAATCAAGCCTTGCTAGATGCACTAAAGTTGGCTCGCAGAATTTTCAAAGAATGCCGACCTGCATCGGATTGGCGAAAAGTAGGAATACGACAAACTGTATTAACTGATTTTGAAGCAGAAATGCTAGAACGCTCTGCTACCAAAGTGAAAGATTCAGCCAAGGCCGCTCAGTTTCTACATTCAGACATCGTGCTTTATGAAGGTGACGAACCTAGGGGACGTTTTTTAAAGAGAAAAGACGAATAAAATTCCAATTTTATATATTTCAAAATTTAATTAGCTAGGATTTATAAATTACATTTAACAAATTGACTTATAATTTTGACTAATTATACCTTGTTTTCTATATAAAATTTGTAAAAAAATTAATAGAAAATAGGACAATTAAAGTTGAAATAAATTACTTTTGTACGAAAAATAAGTGAATTTAAAATTTTACAAATGAAAAAACAAGTGTTAAAGTGGTTTATTCCATCACTATTCCTTGTAAGTTGCTCATCGGTTGGGCATTTACATACGGAAGATATCATTACTAATGATCTTCCTGTAACTGATTCAGAAAAAATTTTAGTTTATTCTACTAAACCGAATCAAACTATAAAATTTGATGTATTAGGACAAGTAATCTCTTGTGCTGATGCGGGGAAGGATGCTAAAATAGCTGTTAAGTTATTAAAAAAAGAAGCAGCATTACTCGGAGCTGATGCTATAATTGATTTAAGGTTAGAAATTGGAATGGGAAATTGGTCCAATTCAATTAAAGCGAGTGGAACAGCAATAAAAATAAAATAAACAACTAAAAAATATTAAGATGAAAAATATAATTTCTGTATTAGTTTTGTCATTAACCTTGGGTAGTTGTTCGATTTCGACCTATTATGCTCAAGATGAATCTGTAAAAAATACTCCAACATCAATAGAAAGTATTAAATTATATTCAAATGATATTCATAAAGAGTATACTGTAATGGGAAGTATTGCTGTTGATGCGGCTGGGAGTGCTATATCTGCAGAGAAATTATTAAAAAAGAAGGCTTCGAAAATTGGAGCAGATGCAATTATATATTGTAAGATGACAAAATTAAATTCTGTAGCTCAAAGGACTGGTATTTCAGGAGTAGCGATAAAATACAATTAATTTTTAAATATAGAATTTCATAAACATGTGATTTACAAAAATAATTTTTAGAATATACATTCCCAGAAATTCTTTTTCGTACACATGATACATAATTTTAAATATAAAAAGGCTGTCCCAAAATAACATTTGGATAGCCTTTTTTATATTTAAAATTTGTCTCTCCACAGTTTTTTGTGTTGATCCAAATTAAATTCCAATTTTTATAAATTCCAAAATCCAATTAATCTTAAATTTACAAATTTTGAGATCCATCCAAAAAATATTCATAAAAAAAAACTCCTTAATTTCTTAAGGAGTTTTTGGTGGGCGATGAGGGGTTCGAACCCCCGACCCCCTCGGTGTAAACGAGGTGCTCTGAACCAGCTGAGCTAATCGCCCTATTTTGTTGTGCTATCATTGCTGATTGCGAGTGCAAATATACAGCTAGATTTTATATTTGCAAGCAAAATTTGAAAATAAATTAATAAAAAATCACACTTATTTTCTTTAAGTCTCAAATACAGTATTTTAAACAAACTCATATACCTCATGTTTTTTTGCTCTGACTGTCTTATAGTAGTACATTTGCAATCTAAATTGAAAAAATAATGGGAAGATTCAAAGATAATGATTTACCAAAATCAAAAATAACGGCAAGTTCACTCAATAAGGCAAAAATTATTTTTAAATATGCGGGAAATAACACTTGGAAATTTTATGTAGGATTAGTTTTTTTGCTACTTACTAGTGTTACAGCATTGGCTTTTCCTAAATTTATGGGAATGTTAGTAGACTGTGTGAATAAAAAAGATTCCGGCTTAGCGAACCAAATTGCCTTAGGATTGGGATTGGTTTTAATATTACAATCGGTGTTTTCTTTTTTTAGATTGTCTTTGTTTGTCAATTTTACTGAAAATACCTTAGCAAACGTTCGATTAGCATTGTACACTAATTTAGTAAAACTGCCAATGACGTTCTTTTCGCAAAAACGTGTTGGAGAACTAAACAGCAGAATCAGTAATGACATTACCCAAATTCAGGATACTTTAACGACTACCATAGCCGAATTTTTGCGTCAGTTTATATTGATTATAGGAAGTTTTATTATGCTTGCCAGCATTAATATCAAGCTAACGATAATGATGGTTTCTATCGTTCCGCTGGTTGGAGTTGCAGCGGTGCTTTTTGGTCGTTTTATTCGAAAATATTCCAAAAAAGTGCAAGATCAGGTTGCCGAAAGTCAAGTAGTGGTTGAAGAAACCATGCAAGGAATTAGCATTGTAAAAGCTTTTGCTAACGAATGGTACGAAATTGCACGCTATCAAGGAAAAATTAAAGAAGTAGTTAAAATTGCTATCAAAGGCGGTCAGCTAAGAGGTTATTTTGCGTCTTTTATTATCATCTGTTTGTTTGGAACTATTGTAGCAGTAGTATGGTATGGAGTTCATTTAAGTATTGGTGGTGAAATATCTGTGGGTGAGTTATTTACATTTATTTTATACTCAAGTTATGTAGGTGCTTCTTCGGGAGGGATTGCCGAATTGTATGCTCAGGTTCAAAAAGCAATTGGAGCTACCGAACGTGTTTTTGAATTATTAGATGAAACTCCTGAAAAAATTGATGCAACTCCAAATTCAGCTTCAATTGAAAAAATAAAAGGAAATGTAACTTTTAAAAATGTTGCGTTTAGTTATCCATCTCGAAAAGAAATTCAGGTTTTGAAAGATGTGAATTTCACGGCTAGTTTTGGTCAAAAAATTGCCATCGTGGGACCAAGTGGTGCTGGAAAATCAACTATTGCTTCTTTGTTGTTGCGTTTTTACGACATTGATAGTGGAGAAATTTTAATCGATGATAAAAACATCCATGATTTTGATTTGGAAAACCTTCGTGGCAACATGAGTATTGTTCCTCAGGATGTGATTTTATTTGGTGGAACCATCAAAGAAAACATTGCTTACGGAAAACCAAATGCCACAGACGACGAAATTCTATTGGCAGCCAAACAAGCCAATGCTTACAATTTTATCGAAAGTTTTCCAGAAAAAATGGAAACTGTTGTGGGGGAAAGAGGAATTAAACTTTCTGGTGGTCAAAGACAGCGTATTGCTATTGCTCGTGCTTTACTTAAAAATCCAAGTATTTTAATCTTAGACGAAGCTACTTCATCCTTAGATAGCGAAAGCGAAAAACTAGTTCAGGAAGCGCTGGAAATTTTGATGGAAGGAAGAACAAGTATTATTATTGCGCACCGTTTATCAACGATTCGCTCAGCCGATCAAATTTTAGTAATTGATAATGGAATGATTAGTGAACAAGGAACGCATCTGGAATTAATAGGTTTAGAAAATGGAATTTATAAAAACCTAAGCAATTTACAATTTAGCAATTCGTAATAAATATTGTAAAATAACAGCATAAAAAAACCGATACATTGTTTTGTGTATCGGTTTTCTATTTTAAGGAAAGAATATTATTTTACTACATCCTCTACTTTTACTTTCTTGTCTGGTCTAATAATCATTCGTAATGAATTGTCTTTAGAGAAATAAGCAACCATCCAGTTGTAGAATGTTTTTACTTTATTTCTATAAGTAATCAACGAAATTAAGTGAATGAATAACCAAATTGCCCAGGCAAAGAATCCTTTGAAGTGCATTTTTGGTTTTGGTAAATCAACAACAGCTTTGTTTTTTCCAATAATTGCCATCGAACCTTTGTCTACATATTTAAAAGGAACTAATGCTTTTTGTTGGATTTCATTTTTTAAATTTTTAGCCAAATTAATTCCTTGTTGGATAGCTACTTGTGCCACCTGAGGATGTCCGTGTAACTTTCAGTAGGAAGTCCTTTAAACTCACGTGCAGTTACACCAGCAGCCCAAATTAAATTCTTAGTTTGAATGGTTTCTCCGTTAGCAAAATGTACGGTATCATCCACATAATCCACTACGTTGTTGTTTAATTTTACAACAACACCTAAGTCGGTAATGGCTTTTAGTGTATCATCTTGCGACTCTTTACTCATAGGAGTTAACAAAGCAGGTGCACCATCTACTAAATAAATATTACTTGCTGTGGTTTCTAATTCAGGGTATTCTTTTAAAAGGATGTTTTTACGCATTTCAGCAAACATTCCCGAAATTTCTACTCCTGTTGGCCCTCCACCAGCAACAACAATAGTCAATAATTTTCTACGCTTACGAATGTCTTTAGTAATTGCCGCTTTTTCTAAGTTTTTAAGCAAAGTGTTACGCATTACAATGGCATCGTTCAGGGTTTTCATTGGGATGGCGTTTTTTTTCACGTTTTCCATTCCAAAATAACTCGTCTCTGCTCCTGTTGCAAAAACCAATTTATCGTATTGTAATTCACCATTACTTAGAATCACTTTATTTTCAGCAGGAACTACTTCTAATAATTCTCCTAAACGAAATTGCAGATTCTTTTTTCCTGCAAAAAACTTTCTAAAAGGATAACTAATACTTGATGGCTCTAAATAAGCTGTAGCTACTTGATAAATAAGAGGTGGGAAAAAATTGTAGTTGTTTTTATCAACCAGAGTTACGTGTACTCCGTCTTGATTTAATAATTCTTTTGCCAGATTCATTCCTGCAAAACCGCCTCCGATTATTACGATTTCCATATTTTACAATTTTAAAAAGAACCTCTTTTATTAATCTGTAAAAGAGATTTTGATTGTTTTTATTTTTTTTGTTTTAGCTTTTTTACTGGTTTTTCTACCACTTGGTTTTTGTTTTGCAACAAATGATTGGCTAGTATTTTTTCTATTAATTCATCTTTGGTTAGGTGATGAAAAATGGTTTTTATCTTTGTTTTTAATTCGGAATCCACTTCGTGATTGGGTTTCGTTTTAAAAATTTGTTTTGCCCAAAGCAAGGTATTATTGTCTTCTATACTGGTAGCAGAAGGTTTTGAAAATGGTTTGAATTGGATACCTAATTCCTTTTCAAAATCGGCAATTTCTATTTCTTCTTCAGCTTGTAAAACCGTTAACGATAATCCGTTTGCTCCTGCCCTAGCCGTTCTACCGCTTCTATGAACATAATTTTCATAAGTATCTGGCAAATGATAATTGACTACATAAGCAATTTCCTTAACGTCAATTCCTCTGGCAGCCAAATCAGTAGCTACTAATATATTGATGTGTCCTTCACGAAATTGTTCCATAATTCGGTCACGAATTCCCTGAGACAAACTACCGTGCAATGCTCCCGACGAAAAACGATTGATAGCTAAATTTTTAGCTAATTTATTTACGGCAGCTTTCGTTTTGCAAAAAATAATGCCACGTTGTCCTTCTCTTGAATTCAAAAAGTGCATTAAAACGTCTAGTTTTTCAATAGGATCTACAACAATATACTGGTGATCAATACTTTGATTACCCGAAGTTTCCATGTTGGCACTTATTTGTACCACATTTTTATGCAAATAATTCTGAATCAACTGTTTTATCGTTCCAGGCATAGTCGCCGAAAACAAAAACGTACGGTGATTTTTAGGCAATTCGGCAACAATTTCATCTAAGCTTTCTTTTAGAATGCTTACCATTTCATCGGCTTCGTCCAGAACTAAAAATGAAGTTTCTTTTAGACTGATGGCTTTTCGTTGCAACAAATCAATTAAACGACCTGGTGTAGCCACCACAATATGCGTTGGATTACTTAAACGTTCGATTTGTGGTTTTATTGGAATTCCTCCACAAACAGCAGCAATGGAAACTGCTGGAAGATTTTGAGCAAAAGCTTCTAAGTTTTTAAAAACTTGTTGTCCT
>NCET01000249.1 GCA_002280815.1 Flavobacteriales bacterium 32-34-25
TCCTTCGCCTTCGGTAGAAGCGTAAGTAATGTAAATCCAGCCGTTTTTAGCATAATCAGGATGCAAAACAATATCTAACAATCCGCCTTGACCCCGATTGTAAACTGCCGGAACATTCTTGACTTCGGTTTTTGTTCCATTTGTAACATGAAATAAAACGCCACTTTTCTCGGTAACTAACATCGAACCATCAGGAAGAAAAGCCATTCCCCACGGATTGTTAATGCCATCCACTACGGTTTCTAAACGGTAATTTTTGGCTTCTTCATTTAGCGGAATTTCGTTGTTATTTTTTAACTGTGCCTCACAGCTTAAAATAAAAAAAGAAAATAACAGAAGTGAAAATGTTTTCATAGTTTGTGTATTAAACTTTGTTTTTAAAGGTAATGAAAAAGTTTAAATCGTTTTTTTAAACCTTAGATTTCTTCCAATTCAATTTAATATTTGACAAATACAACCTATTTATTAAGAGACATTTACAGAAAATAAGTTGCTTTTTGTTATTTATAAGAGTGTTTTAAACACTTTATGATAATATCCTATAATTTATTGAGAAAATTTCATAGGAAATCGTTGTAGTTTTCGGATAAATTTGTAAAATCATCAATAAGTTGTACGATATGTTTATTGATAATAAAAAAATGAATTAAAAATCCCATCTTTAATAAATGAAAAATTTACCATTATTAGATATCGCTATTATTGTAATTTATTTGATTGCAATGGTGGGCGTGGGAGTTTACTTCTCTAGAAAAAACAAGAGTTCAGAACAATATACAAAGGCTTCGGGAGCCATTCCGGGTTGGGCAATTGGATTGTCATTGTATGCTACTTTTCTAAGTAGTAATACTTTTTTAGGCGTTCCAGGAAAAGCATTTGGCAGCAACTGGAGTGCTTTTGTATTTAGTTTGTCGATGCCATTTGCAGCTATTATAGCCTACAAATTATTCATTCCGTTTTATAGAAATGTACAGGAAGTTTCGGCTTATTCGCATTTGGAAAAACGTTTTGGTTTATGGGCAAGAACCTATGCGGTGGTTTGTTTTATTTTGACGCAACTTGCCAGAATGGGTTCTATATTCTTTGGAATTGCTTTGAGTTTACAGGCACTAACAGGTTACGACATGCAATCGATTATGATTGTGGTAGGGCTTTGTATTGTAATTTATACGGTTTTAGGCGGAATCGAAGCGGTAATTTGGACCGAAGTGATTCAGGCGGTTTTGTTGACTTTTGGGGCTTTGTTGATTTTGTTTACCATTATTATTAAAGTACCGGGAGGTGTTAGTGAGATTATCGAAATTGGTCAGGCCAATAGTAAATTCAGTTTGGGTTCATTTTCGTTAGATTTTACTTCGCCTACATTTTGGGTAATCTTATTATATGGTTTTTTCATCAATTTGAACAACTTTGGAATTGATCAAAATTATGTGCAACGCTATCATGCAGCAGCAACTAAAAAGGAAGCAGCTAAATCTTTATGGATTTGTGTGTTGATGTATGTGCCTATTTCGTTGTTGTTTTTTGTGATTGGTTCTTGTCTTTTTGCTTACTACCATATTAATCCTGATTTAATAGAAGGAGTAAAGTTGAAAGCCGCAGCCGAAGGACTTCCACTTCGCAGTACTGCCGAGCAAATTTCATTGAGTGCTCAAACATTAAAACCATCAGATTACGGAGATAAAGTAATGCCCCATTTTATGGTAAAAGAAATTCCAACAGGATTAGTAGGATTGATTATTTCGGCCATTATGTCGGCAGCTATGAGTACTATTAGTTCGGGGATGAATGCTACGGCAACGGTTTTTTGCATTGATATTTACAAAAGATATTTCAATCCTAACTTAGGCGAAAAACAATTTTTAAGATTGCTTTATATTGCTACGGCAGTATTTGGAATTGCAGGAATGGGAGTAGGAATTATGCTGATAGGAACAAAGAGTGTTTTAGATATTTGGTGGGAATTAAGCGGAATGTTTTCTGGAGGAATGCTAGGATTGTTCCTGTTAGGAATTTTGAGCAAACAGTCTAAAAACCTGGAAGCCATGATTGCAACAACTATTGGTTTAGTGGTCATTTTGTGGATGTCACTTTCAGATAAAATTGCGGTGAGTTATCCTGCTTTAAAAAGTCCATTTGATACTAATATGATTATTGTTATAGGTACGCTAAGTATCTTTTTGACAGGAGTTATTATTACTCGCATTAGAGGAAAGAAGTTAGAAAGCAGTATTTAAGAGGTTAGAAATTAGAAAGCGGTGAGAAGCTTTGTGAACTTTGTGTTTTATAAACAACATTAAAGTGAAAAATCTTAGTGTGCTTTGTGTTTAAAAAACAGAGAACTGAAAATAGAAATAAGAATAAAGATTACAACGGTAATTATTGACTAATTACTAGTTACTAAAATTAAAACGATGAACAATTCAAAAAAAGGATTTATTCCAGTAATGTTAACGCCATTTAATAATGATGGTAGCATTGATTACAAAACATTAACGGCTCTTACAGAACTTTATTTAAAGTCGGGAGTTACTGGTTTATTTGCCAATTGTTTGTCTAGCGAAATGTTTGAATTATCAGAAGCAGAACGTCTTCAGCTAACAAAACATGTTGTGGATGTAGTTGCGGGTCAGGTGCCTATTGTGGCTACAGGAACTTTTGAAGGAACAATCCAGCAACAAGCTGATTTTACCAATAAAATTTACGGAACAGGTATTGATGCCGTGATTTTAATTTCGGGATTATTGGCTAAAGAAAATGATTCGGATGCTGTTTTTGTTGACAATGTACATCAGTTATTGAATTTAACGCCAGGTGTTCCAACAGGTTTTTACGAATGTCCGGTTCCTTATAAAAGAGTGTTGACGGCTTCGCAATTAGAAGATTTCGTAAATACCGGAAGAGTGGTTTACCATAAAGATACCAGTTTAGATATCAACCAAATTAAAGCGAAATTGAGTGTGGTAAAAAATCCTGATTTTGGTTTGTATGATGCTTATATGGTACATGCAATTGAATCTTTAAAAGCAGGTTCGGCAGGATTGTCTTGTATTCAAGGGAATTTTTTCCCTGAATTGATTGTTTGGATTTGCGATAATTACAATGATGCTTCAAAGGCAGATGAATTAGCAGCAGTGCAACAATTTTTAGAGTCTAATATGGGGGTTATGCACGATGTGTATCCTATTGTGGCTAAATATGCTTTACAAAAAAGAGGATTGTCTATCTCTAATTTCACTCGTAGAGAAGTAGGTAATTTTACTCCAATTGTAAAAAATGCAGTGGATCAACTGCAAAATGAGTACGATATTCTCCAGAATGAGTTGTCATTCTAGTTTATATATTTTGGTTAGTGTTAGTGATTATTAACTCGTCTGTTCGAATGTTTTTTAAATGACCGCTCCTCCCAATTTTGGTCATTGTATAAAAAATGTTGAGAGCCTTTTTTTGACCATAATTTTGGTTCTGAATACGATTTCCAATGGAAGTTTTTTGGACAGACGGATTAATAATTTTTTAATTTAGATGACTTTTAAAATTATCATAATCAACTATCTAACACATAATAGTTGACTAATTTCAAATAAAAAACCGAATTGCATTTTAAAGTGCAATTCGGTTTTTTTATATTATTATTATGGTTCCAAATTTAAACTAAATCGAAACCAATATCTTTTCTAAAATACACATTGTCAAAATGAATTGCTTCAATGTTTTGGTACGATTGTGCCAAAGCTTCCTGGAAAGAATCACCGTAAGAAGTAATTGCCATAACACGACCTCCATTAGTAACTACATTTCCGTTATCCAATTTTGTTCCTGCATGGAAAACAATCGAATTATGCACGTTTTCTAATCCCGAAATTACTTTTCCTTTTTCAAAATCTTCAGGATATCCACCAGAAACAAGCATTACCGTAGTAGCACTTCTTTCGTCTATTTCTAATTCAATTTTGTCTAGTTTTTCATTGGCTACAGCCAAAAATAATTCTACTAAATCCGTTTTCAATCTTGGAACCACCACTTCGGTTTCCGGATCGCCCATTCGAACATTGTATTCAATTACAATTGGTTCGTTTTTCACATTGATTAATCCAATAAAAACAAAACCTTTGTACGGAATACCGTCTTTCTGAAAACCTTCGATAGTTGGTTTTACAATGCGAGTTTCGATTTTTTCCATCAACACTGCATCAACATAAGGAACTGGAGAAACGGCTCCCATTCCACCTGTATTCAATCCGGCATCACCCTCGCCAATACGTTTGTAATCTTTAGCTGTTGGTAAAATTTTATAGCTTTTTCCGTCAGTAAGTACAAAACAGCTCAATTCGATTCCGTCTAAAAATTCTTCGATAACTACTTTTGAACTTGCAGCACCAAATTTTTGACCTACTAACATGTTTCTCAATTCTTCTTTGGCTTCAGCCAAATCATGAATAATCAAAACTCCTTTTCCAGCTGCTAATCCG
>NCET01000250.1 GCA_002280815.1 Flavobacteriales bacterium 32-34-25
TGATGAACTTAATGCTGCTTTCGCCAAAATGCAATCGGATGGAATTAACGAATTGGTTTTAGATTTAAGATACAATGGAGGCGGATCATTAGAAACTGCTGTAGCTTTGGCACAAATGATCAATGGAAGTTTTACTAACAAGCCTTATGCTTATTTAGATTTCAATGCTAAACATAATAGCAACGATGGCTTTGAAAACCTTTCAGACAAAGTTAGAGTTTTCAATTTGGTTGATAATGAACCTACTTTTCAGAGGAATGAAAGTATCAATAGCCTTTCTTTGACAAAAATATATGTCTTAGTTAGTTTTCAAACGGCTTCTGCCAGCGAACTCACTATTCAATGTTTAAAAAAATACATTAGCGTAATTACAATTGGCGAAGATACAGTAGGTAAATTTGTAGGATCTAACACCCTATATGATTCTCCTACATCAAATTATACCTCATACGCAAATAGAAGTACCAAACACCAATGGCAATTGCAACCCATTACTTTTACATATTACAATAAAGACAAAGACGTAAATCCAGCAAAAATTGTACCCAATCACGAGATTAATCCTTACTCTACTTTCTTAAATCTGGTTGAATTTGGAAACGTAAAAGATCCTTGTTTAAAAAAGGCGCTCGAACTGATTACTGGGCAAACTTTGCGAACTAATACTCAAAACACCAACACCTCATTGTCTTTTAGAAACAACAATCTTGCTTCGTTCAATCCTACGAATGCTGCCAAAGGATTGTATATTGAAGATTTTAAAAGTTTAAAATAATAGAATCAGTATAAGTAAGCCAAAGGTTAAAAGGAAAAAAAATCAACTAATTACAACCAACGGATTAAGATTTTAGACTAAGCTAGTAGTCAAAAATGAATTGAGAAGTCTATTCTTTGGAATAGGCTTTTTTTATAAAAACTTTAATCTTTTTGGGATTTCTTAATTTTGCATCTTAAGATTAAAAAATACTATCTTTACAGATTAAACGTTTTAAGAACTTAAGTTGTGCCAGTCACAACACTACATATAATATTATGGCATGTGCAAGTTGTTCAACTTCTGATGGTGGCGCACCTAAGGGTTGTAAAAATAATGGGACTTGCGGCACCGATAGCTGCAACAAATTAACGGTTTTCGATTGGCTTTCTAACATGAGTTTGCCTAACGGCGATGCTCCTTTTGATTGTGTTGAAGTTCGTTTTAAGAATGGAAGAAAAGAGTTTTATCGCAATACTGAAAAATTAACTTTAAGCATGGGAGACATTGTAGCAACAGTGGCTTCTCCTGGACACGACATTGGAATTGTTACTTTGACAGGCGAATTAGTTCGTATCCAAATGAAGAAAAAAGGAGTCGATCCTAACAGCAATGAAGTTCCTAAAGTGTACCGAAAAGCTTCTCAAAAAGACATCGATATTTGGTCGGCAGCTCGAAATAAAGAAGAGCCAATGAAGGTTCGTGCGCGTGAATTAGCGATTCAGCATAAACTGGAAATGAAAATATCAGATATTGAATTTCAGGGAGATGGTTCGAAAGCGACTTTTTATTACACCGCTAATGATCGTGTTGACTTTAGACTTTTAATTAAAGATTTTGCTAAAGAATTCAGTACCAGAGTCGAGATGAAGCAAGTAGGTTTCCGTCAGGAAGCAGCTCGTTTAGGCGGAATTGGTTCTTGTGGTAGAGAATTGTGTTGTTCGACTTGGCTGACTGATTTTAGAAGTGTAAATACTTCGGCAGCGCGTTACCAACAACTGTCTTTAAATCCACAAAAACTAGCTGGGCAATGTGGTAAATTAAAGTGTTGTTTGAATTATGAACTAGATACTTACATGGATGCCTTAAAAGGATTTCCTGATTTCGAAACCAAATTAGTTACCGAAAAAGGAGATGCTATTTGCCAAAAACAAGATATTTTTAAGGGATTGATGTGGTTTGCTTACACGAATAATTTCGCAAACTGGCATGTTTTAAAAATTGATAAGGTTAAAGAAATTATAGCCGAAAATAAGTTAAAAAAGAAAGTTTCTTCGCTAGAAGATTTTGCAATTGAAGTGACGCAAGAAGTTGAAAAAGACTTTAATAACGCCATGGGGCAAGAAAGTTTAACACGTTTTGATCAACCAAAAAGAAACAAGAGAAACAATAAAAAGCCTAAAAAAGCAGTTGAAAATACTTCAGCCGCTCCAAACGCAAAAAAGCCTGTAAATAACAATAAGCCACAGTCAAATAAACCAGCTGATGCTACGCAAAAACCAGCTGCTGACAAAAAACCTAAAGGACCTAGAAAACCTATAATTATTAAAAAAAATGAGGCTAAAAAATAGCGTTTTACTACTTTTAGTTAGCATACTCTTTTTTTCTTGCGATGAGAAAAGAGTTTTTGATGAATACAAATCCGTGGGGAGTGCCTGGCATAAAGACAGTATTGTTTCTTTTAATTTACCCGAATTGGATTCAACAAAAAGATACAATCTTTTTATTAATGTAAGAGACAATAACAATTATCCTTTTAACAATCTTTTTTTGATTGTAACGTTAGAAAAACCAAATGGTTACACTAAAGTGGATACTTTGGAATACCAAATGGCTGCTGCTGACGGCACTTTGTTAGGAAACGGATTTACTGATATAAAAGAGAGTAAATTGTATTTTAAAGAGAATGTTAGATTTAGAGGAAAATACAAACTCAACATCAAACAAGCGGTAAGAGAAGGAGGCAAAGTTCCTGGAGTTACGCAGTTAGAGGGTATTACCGAAGTAGGTTTAAGAATTGAAAAAAAAGAATAGTATAGTTATGGCAACTAATAAAAAAACAAATACAGTTCACGATTTTAAGTATTATAATAAAAAATTCTGGAAATTTTTCTTTTATGGAATGGGAGCAATTGTTCTTTTTTTCCTTTTTGCATCCTGGGGACTTTTTGGTTCCATGCCTTCATTTGAAGACTTAGAAAATCCAGATTCTAATTTGGCTACCGAAATTATTTCTGCTGATGGTGTGGTTATTGGAAAATATTTCCAGACCAATCGTTCACAATTAAAATATTCTGATTTACCTAAAAACTTGGTAGATGCCTTGGTTGCTACTGAGGATGAACGTTTTTATGAGCATTCAGGAATTGATGGCAGAGGAACATTGAGAGCTATTGTAAGTTTAGGGACCAATGGTGGAGCGAGTACTTTGACTCAGCAATTAGCAAAACAACTTTTTCATGGTGAAGGTTCTAAATTTTTACCATTTCGTATTGTTCAAAAAGCAAAAGAGTGGATTATTGCCATTCGATTAGAAAGACAATATACTAAGAATGAGATTCTTGCTATGTATTGCAATGTGTATGATTTTGGGAATTCAGCTGTTGGGGTAAGTTCGGCTGCACAAACTTATTTTTCTAAAACTCCAAAAGAATTGACCGTAGACGAATCGGCAATTTTGGTAGGTATGTTTAAAAATTCCAGTCTATACAATCCAATTAGAAATCCTGAGGGTGTAAAAAACCGTAGAAATGTGGTTTTGGGACAAATGGAAAAGTCAAATATGATTACTAATGATCAAAAAGAAAAATTAAAGAAACTACCTCTAAATTTACATTTTAAATTAGAAAGTCATCGTGAAGGAACTGCCACTTATTTCAGAGAATACTTGCGTGATTACATGAAAAAATGGGCTGAAACCAATAAAAAGCCAGATGGTTCTGATTATGATATCTATAAAGATGGATTAAAAATTTACACTACAATTGATTCCAGAATGCAATTGCATGCCGAAAAAGCGGTTACTGAGCACATGGCAAATCTTCAGGAACAATTTTTTATCGAGTCAAAAACCAATAAAAATGCTCCTTTTGTTGGCATTTCTGAGAAAGAAACCAATCGTATTTTAAGGCAAGCAATGAAAGCTTCTAATCGTTGGACTGTAATGGAAGCAATGGAAAAATCAGAAGATGAAATCATTGAATCTTTCAATAAGGAAACAAAAATGACTGTTTTTACTTGGAAAGGAGAAAGAGATACATTGATGACACCTATGGATTCTATTCGTTATTACAAACACTTCTTGCAATCAGGATTGATGGCAATGGAGCCACAAACTGGAAATATAAAAGCTTGGGTAGGAGGTATCAATTACAAGTATTTTCAATACGATCACGTAGCACAAGGAGCCAGACAAGTAGGTTCAACTTTTAAACCTTTTGTGTATGCAACAGCTATCGAACAATTAAATATGTCCCCTTGTGATTCTATTATCGATTCACCATTCACTATTCCTGTTGGTCGTCATCATGTTACTGAAACCTGGACTCCAAGAAATTCAAATAATACATACCTTGGAATGGTTACTTTGAAAAAAGCATTGGCAAGTTCGATTAATACGGTTTCGGCTAAATTAATTGATAAAGTTGGGCCAGAGGCTGTTATTAAACTAACGCATAAATTAGGAGTTAAAACCGAAATTCCTGCACAACCTTCAAT
>NCET01000251.1 GCA_002280815.1 Flavobacteriales bacterium 32-34-25
TCTTGACCAATATCTAACCAATATTTTCTACTTCAAATAATTACACCCAACGGGTTAATATAATAAATATGTTTTTTATCTGGAAATTAAAAACAATTACAATTTATGGACGATTTTTTCAAGCAAGTGCATTTAATACGGGATTTAGTCCTTATCTGATTTATTAAGGTTTAAACAGACTAAGTGATTTGTCTCGTCATTATAGTTATAAAAGTATTTCTAGAATCTTCTTAGAATGGTTTTTAGATGGTTTATTCTTTTTTATGGCTGTTTATTTAATTATGATAGCAATGGAACATTTTAAGATTATCAAAAAATATAAATTGGTTTGATTTGTATTTAAATAGTATTCAATCAATAAGTTAAAATCAGAAATTGATTGAAAAGAAAAGAATTTTCCTTTTTAAGAGTTTAAATTTCTATATTTCAAAAAGAAACGTATTTTTACCAGTCATTATACTAAAAAAACTTTTTAAAAGTTTAATGATAAAAACTGCGAATCATTGAAAACCAACAGATTTAAATATTCAATTCCCTTAGGGTGTTTGTGTGTTTTGGTAGCTTGTTCTACTAGAAACGATACTTTTTTGGCTCGAAATTCACATGCTTTAAGTACTCAATACAACATTTTATACAACGGACAAATAGGATTAGACAAAGGAATTAAAGGCATTGAAGCCAGTAATCAAGATGACTTTTGGGAAATTTTGCCTATCGAGGCCATGAAAATTGATGAAGATCTTGTAGTTGCCGACACTTCTAAAAACGCCGATTTTGCATTGGCGGAGACCAAAGCCACTAAAGCCATCCAAAAACATTCAATGAATATTGGTGGAAAAGAACGCAATTCTCAAATAGACGAAGCCTATTTACTTCTTGGAAAATCCCGTTATTACGACAAAAGATTCATTCCAGCCTTGGACGCTTTCAACTATATTTTATACAAATATCCCAACAGCAGCCGAATAGAAGAAGCTAAAATTTGGCGCGAAAAAACCAATATGCGTTTAGGCAACGATGCTTTGGTGGTGAAAAATATTAGCAAAATGCTCAATGACCACAAACCTAAAAAACAGGTTTTGGCTGATGCCAATGCGCTATTGGCTGCAGCATTTTTAAATTTGGAAGAAAAAGACAGTGCGATTGTTAAACTAAAAAAGGCGGTCAACTATAGCACACACAATAACGAAAAAGCCAGATACCGCTTTATCCTAGGTCAATTGTATCAGGAAAAGGGACAGAATGACGAAGCAAAAGCGTATTATGAAGCCGTGATTAAGATGAATCGAAAATCAGACAGGAAATACATGATGCAATCTCAGGTGAGATTGGCTCAAATGTTTGATTATCAAAATGGCGACAAATTTGCTTTTGACGAAAAGTACCATAAAATTTTAGAAAACCGAGAAAATCGTCCGTTTCTAGACATTTTAAACCACCAAGTGGGTATTTTTTATGATAAGCAAGGCAAGGACGAAAGAGCTTTAGAATATTATAATGCTTCATTAGATAAGGCTAAAACCGATAATTATTTAATTGCTTCCAATTATAGAAATATTGGAAACATGTATTTTAGAAAAGCGAGTTATCCCATTGCTGCCAAATATTACGACAGCACTTTAGTGAAACTAAATCCTAAAACCAGAGAGTTTATCCGAATTGAAAAAGTGCGTAAAAATCTGGATGAAGTCATTTTCTACGAAGGGATTGCGGTTAGAAACGATAGTATTCTAAAAGTAGTTGCCTTACCAGAATCGGGAAAAGTGGCTTATTTTGATGGTTACATCGAAAAGTTAAAAAAACAAGATGAAGCCAAAAGAATTTTAGAAGAAAAAGAAGCCGAGAAGCAAAAAAATATTGAAAGAAACAGTCAGGCAACAACAGCCGATGCGCTAGTTTCTGCTAATGGAAAAGCACCAGCCAAACCATCATTTGCTCCGCCATCGATGACGAGTCTTCAAGCCGAAAATACCTTTTATTTTTACAATCAGGCTACGGTGTCTTTTGGAAAAGTGGCCTTTAAGAAAAATTGGGGCAAACGTACTGCTGGCGGATATTGGAGAGTTTCTTCTTCCGCTAATGCAAATGCGGTTCTGGCTAAAGATTCTACAGCTGTGGTTCAGCAAGAAATAGCAACAGATTCCATTTCAAAAACAAAAGAAACAAATCCAAAATATGCTGCTGATTTTTATATCAATCAATTGCCAACATCAACTACAGCGATTGACAGTATTGGAAAAGAACGCAATGATGCTTATTATCAATTGGGTATCATTTACAAGGAAAAATTTAAAGAAAACGATTTGGCTGCCAATAAATTAGAACAATTATTGACCAATCAACCAGAGGAAAAACTAGTACTTCCTACTTTATACAATTTGTATAAAATTTATCAAATTACAAATTCAGACAAAGCCGAAAGCATTAAAAACAGGATTGCAACTCAATATCCTAATTCGCGTTACTCACAAATTCTAAACAATGCTAATGTAGCTGTAGAAGAAGGAAGTCCTGATGCGGTTTATAAAAAAGTATACGAGCAATACTTGAATGAAGAATTTGATGCCGTAGCCGCAAAAATTGATGGATTGATAAACCAATTTTCAGGTGAAGAAGTAGTTCCAAAACTGGAGCTTTTAAAAGCAAATCTTATTGGAAAACAAAAAGGTTTAGTGGCCTACAAAGCAGCACTGGAAAATGTAGCCGACACCTATCCTAATACCGAAGAAGGCAAAAAAGCACATAGCATTTTGGCAGAACAAATTCCGTTATTAGAAAATTTGAATTTTGATTTTAAAACTTCAAATCAATGGAAAATACTATATCCTGTAGCCTTAAATACTAGCAATAATCAAAAGACGATAGAAGAAAAAATCACTAAGTTTATGAATGCTGAGAATGCTCAAAAATTAAATTTGGCATACAACAGCTATTCAAGCAACGAAGGATTTGTAATTATTCAAGGGATTTCTACAGCCGAATATGCAACTAGTGTAGCCAATGTTTTAAAAGAAAATCCAACTTACAAAATAGAGACTCCGGCTATAATCATTTCGAATGAAAATTATAAAATAATTCAAATTAAGAAGAATTTAAATTCCTATTTAGAAGCAAAAAAAGAATAATCATGTTTAATAAAAAAGAAAAACCCTATACCGACCTTTTAGGAAAAACCAATAGAATTGTTGAAGGAACGCTAATAAAAGGAGATATTATTTCGAAAGCTGATTTTAGATTAGACGGCGAATTAATTGGGAATTTTCAATCAACAGGAAAACTGGTTATTGGGCCTACCGGAAGTGTTACAGGAGATATTAGTTGTAATAATGCCGACATTGAAGGCAAATTTAAAGGAAACATTCAAGTAGTAGAATTGTTAAATATAAAATCCAAAGCAAGCATTCAAGGCGATGCCACCGTTGGAAAATTAGCAGTAGAACCTGGAGCCGATTTTAGCGCTTCCTGTACTATGAAGGAAAATTTAAAACCAACAAGCGATGGAAAACAAACCGAACAACAAAAGGCCGAGTAGTAAATGGCTGGCATTAATAAACATTCCTATTCAAATGGGAGTGATTATTTTTTTGTTTTCTTATTTGGGCGATTGGCTTGATGAGAATCATCCTAATCCAAAGTTTTATTACAACAAAGTTCTGGTTATGGTAGGCGTTTTTCTAGCCTTATACAATGTGATAAGACAGGTAAACGAAATTAATAAGGAAAAAGAATAAATTTTCTTTTTCCCCATCCCTAAAGGGTGGAAAATTTATTGAAAATTCATCAAAATTACATCCGACGCGGTGGAATGGGAAATTAATTTTGATGAATTTTAAGCAAAACAGCAATTATGTTTTTAAAAAAATACAAGACATTTCTTTTATTACTCATTTCGGTAATAGTAGCTTATGTAGTACATCAATTGATTTTTTATATTTTTAAAATTAATCCAGATGCTTTTTATTACAGTTTAGAGAAATTGTACGGCATCTTTTTCATGCTTTCGTTTTTGATAATTTTGATTTTATTAAAAATAAAAGAACGCAATTTTGATCAGTTAGGAATGTCTTTCTTGCTATTAACCAGTAGCAAAATGATTGTGTATTACATACTTTTGAAGCCCATTTTGAATATTAAACATTATGACATCAAAATTGAGAGAATAAACTTTTTCGTACTCTTTATTCTTTTTTTGACAATTGAGACCGTTGTAACTATAAGATTATTAAGCAAAAAGCAATAAAAAAGCGCTTTTAACAAGGTATTAAAAAAAATATGTTTTCATATCCTTTTGGATATTAATAAAAAATGTACCTTTGCGCCAAATTTTAGAAACGTAAATATAACATATTTAGTAATTATGGTGATTTTAAAGAGACCACTTAGATTTATAATAGCAACATTTTTAGCGTGTCTTCCATTGATGAGTTTTGCAAATCAAGAAGTTGATTCTGCACATGGACACGAAGTAGTAGCCGAAGGACACCATGAAGGAGCTCATGCTGAACCAACAGATGTAAAGTCTAAAATTAAAGCGTTCATCGGTCACCACGTTTTAGATTCTCACGATTTTTCGTTGACTCAAGACGATGAAACAGGAGAAGCTTGGGGTTTTCCATTACCGGTAATTTTATGGGATAACGGTTTGCAAGTATTTTCTTCTGCAAAATTCCACCACGGAAAAGAAGTTGCCGAATCTAACGGTAATTATTATGCTATCAATCATCATGATGGTAAAATTTATAAAACAGATGCTTCAGGAACAATTACTGAGAATGAAGAAACGGGTTTCCCTACAAATGTTCGTCCTATTGATTTTTCAATTACTAAAACTGTAGTTTCAATTATTGCTGCTGCTTTACTAATGTTCTTCTTATTTACAAGCTTAGCAAAATCATATGCTAAAAATGGCGGAATTGCTAAAGGTGCAGGACGTATTTTTGAACCAATAGTACTTTATATTCGTGACGAAATTGCGATCCCAAACATTGGTGTAAAACATTATAAAAGATACATGAGTTATTTATTGACCATCTTTTTCTTTGTATTGTTCTTAAATATCTTTGGTTTAACTCCATTTGGAATAAATGCTACAGGTAATTTAACAATTACATTTTCATTAGCATTTTTAACTTTCCTTATTACTAATTTAACAGCTAACAAAAACTATTGGGGACATATTTTCTGGATGCCAGGTGTGCCAAAACCAATGCGTATAATTTTAGCACCCATTGAATTATTAGGTGTGTTTATCAAGCCTTTCTCGTTAATGATTCGTTTGTATGCTAATATTTTTGCAGGACACATTGTATTGATGAGTATCATTGCTTTAATGTTTATCTTTAAAAGCTGGATTGGAAGCAGTTTGTCTTTTGGATTAGCATTTGTACTTTCTATTGTTGAAATATTAGTAGCTTTTTTACAAGCCTATATTTTTACAATGTTATCAGCGCTTTATTTTGGTGCGGCTGTTGAAGAACACCACCACGAAGAAGGGCATCACTAAAATGAAGATTTAAGATTTCAGAATTTAGATCTAAAATCAGAAGTCAAAAATCTAATATCAAATTGAATGTTTAATTTTTAATATATATATTATGGAAATTCCAGAAATCGTAGGAGCAGGAATGATTGTTATCGGAGCAGCTTTAGGTATTGGTAAAATTGGTGGTTCAGCAATGGACGCTATTGCTCGTCAGCCAGAAGCTTCAGGTAAAATCCAAACAGCTATGCTTATTGCAGCTGCACTTATTGAAGGTATTGGTTTTGCAGCTTTATTCGCAAAATAATAACTAAAAAAACGATAGTTGCAACGGTTGGTTGTAACTATTGTTTTTAAAATTAAAACATTACATTGCAGCAATGCAAGAAGATTAAATTTAGAATATAAAACTTAGAATTATATATAATGGAAAAGTTAATAAATCAGTTTGAGTTTGGTTTGTTTTTTTGGCAAGTATTAATATTTGTTGGATTAATATTATTATTGAAAAAATTCGCTTGGAAACCTATTCTTGATGCAGTTAATGAAAGAGAAGAAGGAATCAAAAATGCAT
>NCET01000252.1 GCA_002280815.1 Flavobacteriales bacterium 32-34-25
TTTATAATATTAATATATGTTGACAACTTTGAAAAATTAAACAATTTTTAAATTGTTATTGTATTTCATTTCCTGAAGAATTGCTTTCACAGTTTCAAAATCGTTAGGATGAATTTTAAGTTTGATTCCGCCTAATGCTGTCGAATACATCGGAGCAATGGACGACATGATTTCGTTTTCAAAATAATATTGCAAACCTTCCTGATCCAATCGATGTTTTAGAATTTCTATTTCATGAATGTAATCAAAAGTAGCAATGGTAATAAAAGTTTCCATATTCAATTTTTATAATGTTGAAACGATTGCTAATCCGTTATATTTTCTTTAAAACTGTTCTTATATTCTTTTAACTGTGAACTATTTTGTAATTTTCGACTTTTAAGAAAAGACGTATGGGAAAAAGATTAAGAAAGCCTGCTAAGAAAGAGAAAAGTTTCTCAGATAAAATTATAAAAATATTATCGAATAGTGCTAATAAAGCATTCAATTATAAGCAAATAGCTGAAAGATTAGAACTTGATGATACACAAAGTAGAAATCAAATTATAAAAGATTTAAAGATTCTTGCTGCCGAAAAGAAAATTATAGAATCCGAACCTGGAAAATATTTAATCAAAGCGGTAAGTCAGGATTATTACGAAGGAACCATTGATATGACCAGTCGTAAAACGGCTTATTTTATTTGTGAGGATTTTGAAGAAGATGTTTTTATTCCAACAAATAATTTAAATCGGGCTTTAGATAAAGATAAAGTAAGTGTTTATGTTTATAACCGAAGAAAAGGAAGACGTGCTGAAGGTGAAGTAATTAAAGTTTTAGAAAGACATAAAACAGACTTTGTTGGAGTAATTGATATTCAAAAGAATTTTGCTTTTGTATCGACTGCCAATCCAAAAATGTACACTGATATTTTTATTCCAAAAGATAATTTAGGTGAAGCTGAAAATGGAGATGTAGTTTTAGTTCATATCGAAGATTGGCCAAAAAGAGCTGATAGTCCTTTTGGAAAAGTGATTAAAGTTTTAGGAAAACCAGGAGAACATGATACTGAAATTCATGCTATTTTGGCCGAATACGGTTTACCTTCTGAATTTCCAATTGAGGTAGAAACCTATGCTCAAAAAATTGATACTTCAATATCTGAAGCTGAAATTGCAAAGCGTCGCGACATGCGTGATACTTTGACTTTTACGATTGATCCAAAAGATGCCAAAGATTTTGATGATGCTCTTTCTTTCAAAAAATTAGAAAATGGAAACTACGAAATTGGAATTCACATTGCCGATGTTTCGCATTATTTAGAAGAAGGAACCATCTTAGATGATGAAGCGTATCAAAGAGCGACCTCAGTTTATTTAGTAGATAGAGTAGTTCCAATGTTACCTGAAGTTTTATCTAATTTCGCCTGTTCATTACGTCCACAAGAAGAAAAATATACTTTTTCTGCTGTTTTCGAAATTACCGAGAAATGTCAAGTGGTGAATCAATGGTTTGGTCGAACAGTAATTTATTCTGATCAACGATTTGCTTACGAAGAAGCACAATATATCATAGAAACGAAAGACGATACTATTCCGGAAGAAATTTCGATTACTGGAACTTCTTATCAAGTTTCTCCAGAAATTGTCTCAGCAACGCTTAAATTAGATGAATTAGCTAAAATTTTCCGTAAAAAGAGAATGAATGATGGTGCTATTTCTTTTGATAAGGTAGAAGTAAAATTTAATTTGGATGCCGAAGGAGAACCTGAAGGTGTTTATTTTAAAATTTCAAAAGATGCCAATCATTTGATTGAAGAATTTATGCTGTTGGCCAATAAAAAAGTGGCTGAATACATTGGAAAACAAAAGAAAACCTTTGTTTATAGAATTCACGACGAACCAAATGAAGACAAATTAATTGCGATGCAAACTGTAATTGCTAAGTTTGGTTATAAACTTGATTTTAGAAATCCGGGTGATATTTCTAAATCATTGAATCAGTTAATGGCTGATGTAAATGGTAAAAAAGAACAGAATTTAATTGATACACTGGCGATTAGAAGTATGAGTAAAGCCAAATATTCAACAGATAATATTGGACATTACGGATTAGCTTTTGATTATTATTCGCATTTTACTTCGCCTATTCGTCGTTATCCTGACGTTATGGTGCATCGTTTATTACAATTTTATTTAGACGGAGGAAAATCGGCTGATGAAGAATTATTTGAAACTAAATGTTTGCATTGTTCCACCATGGAAGGTTTAGCAACTAACGCTGAAAGAGATTCTATTAAATACATGCAGGTAAAATACATGCAAGATCATCAGGATCAGGAATTTTTGGGTGTTATTTCGGGTGTAACTGAGTGGGGAATTTATGTTGAAATTGTTGAAAATAAATGCGAAGGTATGGTTAGAATTAGAGACATAAAAGAAGATTATTACACATTCGATGAGAAACAATATGCCTTAGTTGGTGCAACTTCGAATAAGTTATTACAATTAGGAGACGAAATTTACGTTAAAGTTAAAAATGCCGATTTAGTAAAAAAACAATTGGATTTTAATTTTTTAAGAAGATCAGAAGAAACCGTAAATTAATGAAAAAGAAAATGAAAAAAGTATTTTTAGTAGCAATTGCAATTGTATCACAAGCAACATTTGCGCAAGTAACAAAAACATTAGGCGATTTTAATGCCGTAAAAGTATTTGATAAACTAACAGTTAAGTTAATATCATCCACAGAAAATAAAGTTGTTATTAGTGGAACAAGAGAAAAAGAAGTAGAGGTTGTAAACAATAACGGAGAGTTAAAATTAAGAATGCCTTTTCCTAAATTATTATCAGGAGATGATATTTCTATCAAATTATATTATAAAAATATTGATGATATCTCGGCAAATGAAGGTTCAATAATTACTAGTGATGCCGTTTTTAAGCAAACTATTTTTGATTTGAATGCCAAAGAAGGAGCTCAAATTAAGTTAAAAGTTGATGCTCAAAAAGTAAATGTAAAAGCAGTTACAGGAGGGATTATCGAATTAAGCGGAGCTGCAATCAATCAAGATGTGGTTATCATGTCGGGTGGAGTTTTAAAATCTAAAAACTTACTTACTTCGCAAACTACTGTAAATCTGTCTGCTGGAGGAAATGCTGAGATTAATGCAAGCACTTTAGTAGATGCAAAAGTAAAAGCAGGAGGAACAGTTTCTATCTATGGAAAACCAAAACAAATTAATCAACAAACTATTTTAGGAGGAAAAATTGAAGAAAAAGAATAAAAAAAATGTATTTTTATTCTAAAATAAATTCTAAAATTAATGATTAACGATATCTTATCAGGGATTCCTTGGGGAATTTTCCTGAGTTTTATGATTGGTCCTGTTTTTTTTATCTTACTGGAAACCAGTATTATAAAAGGATTCAGGGCCGCTCTTGTTTTTGATTTAGGAGTAGTTTTAGGCGATATTATTTTTATAGCCATTGCTTATTTAGGAAGTTATAGGTTAATAAAAAGCCTAGAAGATAATTCGGCTCTTTTTATGTTTGGCGGAATATTAATGCTGGCCTATGGCGTTATTTCGTATATAGGTTTACATAAAGAAAAGAAAATAGATACTAAAAAAATTGATAACGAAATTATCAGAAAAGATTATATAGGTTTATTTATAAAAGGCTTTTTTTTAAACATTATCAACATTGGAGTATTAGGATTTTGGTTGGCTGTAATTATTTCGGTTGGGCCAAAATTAGAAATGGAAAACTCTAGAATGTTTACTTTTTTTACTACAGTAATTATCACTTATTTATTAGTTGATTGTGTCAAAATAGTATTAGCAAAACAGTTAAAAACTAAAATGACACCATCTAATATTTTAAAAATAAAGAAAATAATCAGCATTGTTTTGATGGTTTTTGGAATTGCTTTAATCATTCAAGGCTGGTTTCCAGAAGAAAAAGAGAAGTTAAAAAATGCTTTTGAAAGGATTGATAAGTAGTTGTTAAATAATTGATTTTTTATAAAATCACAATGAGTTAAACTAATATTGAATAAATTATAATGTTAATTATTTACATACTAATATTTATCCTTTTAAACGTTGCAATTTATTTTGTTATTAATAGATATAACATTGTAAGACTTCAAATTCTTTTTATTTTTATTCTAATAGTCATCTTAAAATGTTTAAGTAATATTTTCGAAAAAGATGTAGTAATATTTTCATTATTACAATTATTAAAATTTAGTACTTCAATTCCAATATTTTCTTTATTAATCAAAGTTTTAAGATTTAAAGTAAAATTAAAGTATGAGGAAAAGTATAATTTTTTAAGTTTTATTTGGAATGAAAAAACAAATTTTCCTTTAATATTTACTTTGATAATTCTTTGTTATCAAATTATAATGTTGTTTACTGGGAGTTTTATGACTTTGTAATAATAGTTTTTATTGAGATAACTAAGCA